>NZ_JBFJTH010000054.1:0-21453 GCF_041625495.1 Litorivivens sp.
CGTGGGAGATGTCATCCCGTTTAATCCACGCATTTGAGCCAATATCCGGCAGTGGTTCGACAGGTGTCGGCAGGTCAGCCAACTGAAGCCAGGGCAAGGCATCAGTCAGTTGCGGATAAACCTCAAATAAGGGTCTGGTAGTCGTCATGCCATCTATTCATCATTTATAGGGTCGTAGATATCAATGGTATATCAATGACTGCCCCCATTGACTAAGTTTGCGACGTCGCAGGGCGCATATTTTACTTTGCCCATCGTCGGACTTCATGTAGCCCGACAGTTCCGTTTTCATCTTTGAATGCACTAGCAACGTTGCGATAGTTAACGACTCTCTGCGTTGAGCGGGGATGTTTGGAAATATCGTACATACTCACGAATATCACACACGGGCAAAAACCGATCTATCACTCTTGCAAACTAAACTTCTTCTCGTTATGCCCGCGTCATCGTGTTGATCAAGGACAGATCGGGTATATGATGTGCGCTATCCGACGCGGGGATTAAGAGAATCATTAATCCGTGCGATCAACTAATCTACGTGACACTATCAGACTGACTTGCGACTCAAATACCAACGGTATTGCTAGCGCAAATCTATCTAACCGCCCCTTGCGTTAACACCGAATATTCTAAACCCCACGTATTGAGCTGTTCGCTAAATAGGGTTAGGTTCTAGCGTCGTCAATGCATCACAAAAGCAGCTGTACCGTCTACCCGGGGCACACTGATGAACACTACGATTCCGCATGCTGACCTGACCGACCCTGAAACCTCTGAACGCCTGTTCTTTCTCCGAATGTCCTGCGCCATTGCCGCAACCGTCGTGCTCGGTTTCGGGGCCTTTGCAGCCCTGGGTATTTCGTCGTTTCGCTCACCTTGGTGGGTTCATTTGCATGCCTTAAGTTTTATGGCATGGATCGCGCTCTTTATCACCCAGAATACACTGGCGTATCGAGATGCCCTGCCACAGCATCGTCGCCTCGGCCGCGTCGGCGCTTTGCTCGCTGGCTGGATGGTTGTGCTGGGCTTGGTGCTCACACCCGTTACCCTCATGGTTGATCGCGTACCACCTGTGTTTACTCCGGCGTTTTTTCTAGCGCTGGACTGGGTGAATATCGCCTGCTTTGCCATCCTCGTGTTCTCAGCACTACATCTGCGCCGCCAGACTGACTGGCATCGCCGCCTGATGTTCTGTGCCACCGTGTGTGTAATTGCGCCCGCCGTCGGTCGCCTGCAGCTGATCGCCATGAATCAGATGAGCGTTTGGATGGTGACCGGCGCGTTGCTGGTATTTGTAATCATTGGAATGCTAGCCGACCTGAAGCGGCACGGTCGCGTGCATCCTGCTTACAATTGGGGCGCCGCTGTGATTTTCTTGATGGCCCCACTGACCGACGCGCTATCAGACCTTGAAGCCCTCCAAAGCCTCGCACTGCGATTTAGCGGAGGCTAACCAGCATAACTCCGGCTCCTTATTTAGTATCATTGATCCTAGCATCACTTACCCGGACCCGGACCCTGTAAAGCCTACCAGATCGAGAAGCCCAATGACGCCAGCACACACCCGACTACGACACGGTCAGTAGCATGATTACCTGCGATCAACACGACCATATCGAGATCGTTTGCACCTATCGGTATCCGATAAAACTGACACTGAAATCGGGTAGGAAGCTAGATTGTATCGGACTTGATACTCTATACGATGATCAGCAACGAGAGTGCATAAAGGTGGCTGTCGCGGATAAAATTCAGCTGATTGTTCTGGACGATATATCTCGGCTCGATGTGAGTGTTGAAAACCCCCACTTTCAGGCGGTTTCTTTCGAAAACCCAAACGATCCTACCTTACACACCTAAAATCACATCTGAAGACCGTCGCCCGATTAGTTACGACACCCCGGCGGAGCGATGATCCCATGCTAGCAGCCAGTCCATATCTCGCAGGTAGTAAAGCGCAAAGCAGGCGGCCAACATTGGCCAGGCTGCAAAAAACAGCAGGTTGTTAAAGGCATCCAGATACTGCTGCCATGACGATAGCGTAGATATTCCATGCAGTAGGAATATCAAGCCGTAGCTAAAGCGCTGGTAAGCCCCGACCAAAAAAACAAACACCAATAACAGCTGCAGGCAGCCCAGCACCGTAAATGCTGCAGCGGAGACGCCTGCCACACCATAGAAGTGTTCAAATACCTGGGCGCTGTGGTCAGGATTCAAAAGTTTGTCGATACTCCATACAAACATAACAACAAACACGCCCAATCGCAGGCTGAGCAACGCCTTCGCAACTTTTAGCTCTTTCATCTGAAACCCTCGCGATTTTGATTCATTATCCACTAATAGCTGCCACGGCAGACAATACCCCAGAAGACCATGCCCCTTAGATGCTGCAGTGCACAAGATGTTACAAGCCGGCATAACGTCTTAGCGACCCGCCTCTTTGGACTCATACTATCCTCGGGAACTTCACGATGTCCGCGCTGGCTTCAGCGTTGTGCAACACAGGAAAATTCCGGGTTACCGCGTTATGATACTGCGCTGCCGTCGGTGTAACGCAAAACTGCCTGCACATAATTCGGCAATCTGGTGGCCACTCCAGCCATTCGCGGTGTGGTTCTTCGGGCTTATTGCCTTTACCTTGATCAGTGAAAGACATCCGGATGCACTATCGAATTGTATTACCCTGTATCACGCTGCTTTTAAGCGCTTGCGCGTCGATGAGCCCTGAAGAGTGCCAGTATGCGGATTGGCAGGAGGTAGGGCGCAGCGACGCTCAACGTGGCTTATCACAAGACCGCGTGGCTCAGCATCGAAAAAGCTGTGCTAAAGCCGGGTACCCGATAGATGCCCAGCAGTACTACGCTGGCTATCAGACCGGACTGCGCGATTATTGCATTGGCGTCACTGCCTACAATGCGGCACGGCTCGGGCGAAGCAAACCCGTACAGTGCGAACCGGCCTCCGTGCGCTCACACGACTTTACCCGGGCCTATCACTACGGCCTAAAAGTTCGAGATCAGGACCTGAAAATTTACGCATTGCAACAGGAACTAGCGGACTTAAGCGACTCAATTGCCGCCGGAGAAGCGCATTTTCATGAGATAAGGGCCACACTGGATCACGCTGAGCTGGACAATCACGAAGCCATAGCGCTGCACGAGGAATCCAAGCAAGTTAGCCATCAGATAGCACGCGACCAGCAGCATTTCGAGCAGCTGGAAGTTGAGTTGCGGACGGCTCAGAGCCACCTAGAACAGATGGAACGCAACTTTCAGCTGGGCCGATATTGATCCTATATTTCTATCTCGGCCGGGTCAGAATGATGCCGAAGCATTGTCATCATGGAGTCGAGCCCCATTTAGGACTACCCCGACACTACACTCGGCTTACTATCGCGGTGCGCCTTCCTTGGCGGGCTCAACAACGACAGATCGAATACCATCGCCAGCACTGCGATCTACAGTATCGCGGAAAGCGGAGCCGCCAACGCGTGCAGAGCCGTGACCGCTGCGTAGCCCACTGTAGTAATAGCTCTGGTTCAACGACCCGATCGATTCGGCAACATCCTCTGCCTCGGCCAACACAGAGTCACGTATATTGCGCTCGTCGGCCACAACGCTTGAGGCCATCACACTGCCCACTATCAGCAGCACCGGGGTAAACGCAAAACCGCGCTGCTTCAATTTCAATACCGTTGTCACACTCATCACAACTTTCCTCTCTGGCGACCACTACTGCAGATTTACTAACGCACAACTGTATCGTTACGAAGACACTTGTACGATAGGTATCAATACGCATCACAATCCTAATTAATGGGGTAAGAGTTATTGATTCTGGACTCCAAAAGCCACATGCTTTCATCCCATAATAAAAAAGAACCGCCTTATTCGAGGCCTCGCGAGGAGTCAATGAAAGCAATCAATATCATTACCTGGCTGGTTTTTCCTGTCATGGTAGTCGCTGTGCTCGGCGGCGGCGTATGGGCTATTGATGCCGGCCACGAGCCAAGCCTGGTGGCCGGTGTTGGAACCTTTGTGAGCCTTGCGCTGGTGGTACTCCTTGAGCGATTGCTTCCTTACCGAAAGGATTGGAACCAGTCGCAAGGCGACCTAGGTGCCGACTTGCTCTATCTACCAAGCTATTTCGGCATCAACGCGTTGGTACAACCGCTCGTGGTTGCGGGCATTGTGCTGGGAGGAGGCCTTCTGTCAGAGTCGCTGGACGTGGGGTTATGGCCATCAGATTGGCCGTTGCTCGCTCAGTTTCTACTAGCCTGTGTCGTAGTAGAGTTTTTTGATTACTGGCCCCATCGCTGGATGCACGAAGTGCCGCTGCTGTGGCGTTTTCACGCCATTCACCACAACCCTAAACGGCTGTATTGGCTGAATGCAACGCGAGCGCATTTTGGTGAAGTAGTATTTCGCGGGATCTTTAATGCCATTCCGCTGGCTGTATTGGGAGCAGGGGATGAGGTGCTCGCACTGATAGGCTTGGCAAACTCTCTACTGGGCCTCTTCCAGCATGCCAATATCAACTTCAAGCTCGGCCCTTTGAGCTGGGTGTTCAGCGTAGGCGAAATGCATCGCTGGCATCACTCTGTGAAAGTGTCCGAGGCAAATCACAATTACGGAAGCAACTTCCTGTTCTGGGATGTCGTGTTTGGCACTCGATACCGTGACACAGAAAGGTCAGGCCCGGACAGACTGGGAATTGAAAATGACCACATTCCAAGCAGTTGGTGGTCTCAACTTGGGGTGCCCTTCAAAAATACATCAAGCAACCCAGAGTGACTTACCCTCAGCCCCATTCCCACCGGAACAATAATTCTCCGGTGATCGCTCGGCCGCTTGCTGTACGCTTTACGCTGCCTGCATCCGGCCAACTGCCAATTAACGGCCCTAACACTGCCCATGAGTCGCTGCACTCACTCGGGTTATATGATTAGGCTTTGTTAACAAACAGTCGCTTGAGCTTGATGTATTCTCTCAGGCCAACGTATCTGACTTCAACTGGAGCTGCTTGATGTCCACATGCCCTTATAAGAACATCCTAGACCCAGATATCTATGCAGATAGTAAGCATCACGCCATATTTGCGGATATCAGAGATCGCTCTGACGGCTTGGCGCGTATCGATGATCCCCTCACGGGCGTCCCGTACTGGGCAGTTACCAAGCGAGAGATCGCTGACTACGTTTGCAAGCACCCGCTGTTGTTCTCCAGCGAGGCGAAAACCATCCTGCCCAAGGAGGTTCCAGAGGAAGAAATTGCGCTGTCACGCCTCATGCTGGTAAACATGGACCCGCCTCATCACGTGAAATACCGCCGCATCGTACGCAATGCGTTTACCCCCAAAGCGGTATCAGGGTATGAGCAGCGATTTCGCGAAGTTGCCAGGGAAACCATCGATCGCATTGCCAGCAAAGGTGAATGCGAGTTTGTCACCGAGGTTGCGGCGGAGTTGCCACTCGTTGCCATACTTTCACTGTGCGGCATTCCAATGGAAGACAAGCAACAGTTCTTTGACTGGACCAACACGATGATCTTCAGCGAAGACGAAGATATGAGTGGTGAGGACGGTTTTGCGGCATCTCAGGCTGCCGCTATCGAAGTGTATGCCTATGCGGCAGCACTGGCAGAAAAGCATAAAACCGAACCACTAACCGATATCGTTGGTGCGCTGCTAGACGGTACAGTAAACGATGAAAAGCTGACACCGGAAGAATTCCAGCTGTTTTTTCTGATGCTGATTGCAGCGGGCAACGAAAGTACCCGCTCGGTTATCGCCCACGGTATGCGACTGCTGATTGAGCATCCAGATCAGCATCAAAAGCTGCTCGACAAGCCCGAACTTATCTCATCCGCCGTTGAGGAAATTCTGCGCTACAACCCCGCCTTTGTGCAGATGCGTCGCACGGTAATGCAAGACACGGAGATTCAGGGCCAAGCTCTGAAGGCGGGCGATAAGATGGTGCTGAATTGGCAGGCGATAAACCACGATCCGGATATTTTCGAAGACCCGGAGCGTTTTGACGTTGAGCGTTTCGCCCGCAACCCCGAACTCGGCAGCCAGCACCGCGCCTTCGGCAAGGGAGAGCACTTCTGCATCGGAGCGCACATGGCTCGATTGGAAATGCAGGTCATGTTCGAAGAGTTGCTGCCCCGCCTGAAGAACCCGCGTTTCGCCCAGCCTGTAGAGTATGTGCGAGATTACTTTGTAAACAGTATCAAACACATGCAGATTCAGTTTGACCCGGAAGTTGTGAAGTCCTCCTGAATACGATTCAACGGAGCTAGCGGAGTTAAGGACTATGGATAACGAGCGCGCGGTTGTAGGCAAACTGGTGTTTCACGGAACCGCGAATATTTTTATCTCTTTTTTCTGCGGAGCCATGATCGCGGCAGCCGCTATGGGGCAAATCAATAGCCAGAAGCAAGACTGGGTGTTGGCCCATATGGAGTCGCTCATTAACGGCATGATGCTGTTCATTGTCGCCGGATTTATCGGCAAGCTCGCCATGAGCGCCAAAAGTCAGCTCATTGCGGTCTACTGCCTGATTGGCATGGCATACTGCAACACTATTTTCGGCATCGGCCGTGGTGCAACTGGCGCGCTCGGCTATGAGTTTAACGACAATCTGGCTAACAATATCACTGCACTCGCGGGCCAGATTGGAGTACCACTTGCAGTGGTAGCATTTCTGCTTATTGGCCTCGCTGCTTGGCGAACTCGCTAGCTGCGACGCAACTCAGAGAGCAAGGCGCAATGGTCCGACATGTGTTTCCAAGGCTTTCCCGACAGCACGCGACTCGTAACCACATCGAATCCACGCTGATAAATGCGATCCATCGCTAACACAGGATGAATAGCCGGAAAGGTTTTTGCCAGCGCGCCTCGCTGAGCGAGTTCGGTCTCAGTCAAGCCCAGACTTTTCTCAATTTGAGCATGGGCTTTACCCCGCCAATCATTAAAGTCACCAGCCAAAATTAGCGCGTCGTCGGCAGGAATGGTATCCCCGATATAATCAATCAGCTGGCTTACTTGCCGCCGCCGCTCTCTTTCAAATAGCCCCAGATGCACGCACAACAGGTGTATCCCCTCTTGCGTGTGGCCATGCAGTAGTCCGCGCTGGGAAAATGAATAGCAGCTGATATCGATATTTCGTGATTCGTTGAACGGAATTTCACTAAGGATGGCATTGCCGTGATGCCCGTGCTGGTATATCGCATTCTGCCCATACGCAAAATGATCCCAGACGGAATCCGCCAGATACTCCATTTGGTTGCCCTCCGGCCAGTCTGGAATTCGCCGCCTATTCTTTGTATTGTCTCCAACCACCTCCTGCAGAAATACCACATTGGCGCCACTTTGGCGCAGACAGTCGCGAATGCCTTCTAACGTAAACGCGCGATTTCCGGCGGAAAAGCCCTTATGGATGTTCAGTGTGAGAATTCGATATGTCGACATATACAACAGACTCCCCAGACTCGCACTACGAACTAAACCCCTAAACTAGACTCAAGCAGCTACATCCTTAAAGATAGCTCGAAAAGAGCCAGAAAAACGCGTCGCGCAGGCGATAATGTATTGGTCTCCCATCGAGCTCAGAAAGAGTGAATCTGCGACTGACGGCAATCGTTTGCTGGATATGGTCCGACACCAGCTCAGCGAGTGCTTTATCGTGCATCTCAACGCCCAGCTCAAAGTTCAGACGCAGGCTACGTGAATCCATGTTAGCGGACCCAGCCATCACATAATTGCCATCAATCGTCAGAAGCTTTGTATGAGCAAAAGGCGGGGGCTGAGCATACACTTCAACATCCCACAGAATGAGCTCCCATAACATATTGCGTGTCGCCCAATCGACGAATCTTAGGTTGCTGCGCTGGGGTATGACGACCTGAACCTTGACCCCTCTCAGACTGGCAGATTGAAGAGCAGAAAGCAGCTCGCGGTTCGGAACAAAATAGGGAGTCATGATGGTAATCGACTCCTGAGCCGCGGAAAAAACACCCAGCAGCGTCATCGCTAGCGCATCAAGGTTTTCATCCGGGCCATCATCAATAACGCGACAGCACACCGAACCGCTTCCATCTTCTTCTCGCGGCGAGGGGAGTCCCTGAAGCTCCTGCCGGGTCACCATCCACCAGTCTCGCTGAAAGACTTTCTGCAGGCTTTGAACGACGGGGCCGGTTGCATGAAAGTGTACATCTTTCGTTTTATGTCGATTGTTCGGATCGTCCACCATGTGCCGCGAATCGATATTGATGCCACCGAAAAAGGCTGTGTCGTCATCGATAATAGCAATTTTTCTGTGGTTGCGCAGATTGATACCAAACGATGGCGGTATCAACGACAAGGGCATAAACTCGACTACCTCAACCCCCGCCTTTCGCAAACCCGAAAGGGCTGTTTTCCCACTGTACAAGGCGCCGGTGCCGTCAATAATTACACGCACTGTAACACCACGGTTTACCGCTCGCGCCATGGCCTGAATCACGTCTTTCCCTATACCCCGCCCGGAAAACAGGTAACTGGATAGCAGCACACTCTGCTTAGCGTTATCGATAGCCGTAACTATTCTAGGGAAAAAGGCCTCACCGTTATACAACAGCTCTATACAGTTACCACTGCTCACGGGCTCGTGCGTCACCCTTTTGCCAACCCGCATAATCGCGGGCAAGGAGGACTCAATGTCAGATGCATTGACGACGTAATGGCGATCTGCGCGCTCATAACCGAAATGAAGAAATGGCAGATAGTGCCCAGAAAAGTGCCGCGCTACAGACCGGATGCGGTTAATACCAAAAATGAAATAGAGAAGCGGCCCAGCAATGGGGAAAAGTACTATCACGCCAACCCAACCCAGCGCCGCGCGATGATCGCGCTTGTATACCAGCGCGTGGACCAGTGCCAGTGCCATCACGCCAATATGTAGCGATATCAAAAACCAGCTCAATTCAACACTCCGTGCAAACGGCCGAATGTATCAACGGACAGTTTAACCATTTACAAGTGGCGACAGCCAGAAAACTCTAGGCCTGTAACTTATCACCCGTTTTGCTCCGTCAGCGGTTAACCGTATTAACATGGCGACACTTATTCAGCATGGCATCGACTAATTGGCCTGTTTCTGATCAGGCATGACATCACTCGAATGCCATCTAAGCCAGCTATGTCATTCGGCTTTCCTGTCAGGCCGCAATACGCGATAGACCGCCTAATACTCTGCGTGATTCAAGCCGCACGCCTCAAAGGATATTGTGGCGGTGAAAGTCTTCTCAAAATAGCAGGCCTTTTATGCCATTGATCTTCGATCTGGAACGCCCGATGCTAGAATACCAGCCACTAAATCAAGGAATTTTCATTGGTCATCCTAGAAAAAGAAAATTGGTCAAAAACATTCTCCAACGAGGATTTCTCAGATTGCGACATTGCGGCCATCGAATTTGACGGATGCACTTTCACTGATTGTGACTTCAGTGAAGCAAGCCTCGCAAAAAGCACTTTCTCTGACTGCGCGTTTGAGCGCTGCAATTTAAGCGTCGTCCGACTGGATTACTGCAAACTTTCTGATGTAACTTTTCGTGACTGCAAACTGCTGGGTGTAGATTGGACTCGGGTAGCCTGGCCTCGAATGTTATTTGAATCGCCCATCCGGTTTTACGACTGCTTACTTAGCGACAGCTCCTTTCATGGACTGCAGCTACCAGAAATAGTGATGGAGGGGTGCACCACACACAACGTGGATTTTAGAGAGGGAGATTTTTCCAAGGCCAGCTTTATCCGAAGTGATTTTACTGGCGCTATTTTTTCTGAGACCAACTTGACCGGCACCGATTTTTACGGCGCCATCGAATTTGATATTGATATCACGCGAAATCAGATTGCGCAGGCGAAGTTTGATCGCTTTGAGGCAGTACGATTGCTTGCATGTCTGGACATAGAGCTAATCGACTGAGCACTTCACAGGTACCGGCTCGAGAAAGGCTGTCTAGTGCTATTACCCATCCTCACCAACCCCAGAGGATTACCAGGCGCGTATTAGCGCTATTAGAGCGTCCGCAAAAAAGCGATCAGGGATTTTCGTTGCCTAGGGGTTAAGCCCTTAAACAAATGAAGTAGTTCGAGCTGATCAGCTGTTAGATAGACCGGTACAGTTTCATTTACCCCGCCACCAGCTTCGCGGTCTCGCCCTGTGGTCAACCATTGGTAGCTGACACCAAGCTCAGCGGCCAATGCTTCCAGGCGTTCTCGTCGCGGTGCGGTGCCCTGGCCCGATTCCCATTGACTGCAAGCACTGCGAGTAATGCCCATTGCCGCCGCCAGCTCTGCCTGCGAGAGCCCCGCCGCCTGACGCGCCTGCTTGATACGTGAACCAATACTCATGGCGGGAGTTTAGAAATACTTGACGAGAGGGGAAAGGCAAGATTAATTAACCAGCTAAGGTTAGTATTGCTAACCTCGCTTTTCTGAATACCAAGGGACTGGAACAGACATGGTAAATTCACTGAATCCAACGGGAGACCTAAACCAGCTTCTCACTGAGTTCGGGCTTGATCCTGACGCTATTGCCGATCGCGCGCAGCTAGCGGTAGAGCAGGTAATTCTCGCTCTATGCCCCCACTATACGACGCGATGCCCGCTGATTATTTTGATAAAGGTACACTGCGCTGCAGAAACGCTGCTGCGACACAGTGGCTGGGAAGGAGACACGCGCATTGTATGGCGACATTTTTCCGCATTGCTGGAGTCGGCCAGAGCGACCGACAATTGACCCAGCCCCGGCACCACGAGCCGGGAAATGCTATTTGCGTAAACCGGTCGATATCTCGCGCCTGCAATCAACCAACCACTTCTGCCAGATCACCCTTGGTTTCAAGCCAGGCTTTACGATCTGACGAACGCTTCTTGGCCAGTAACATGTCCATGATGGCTGCCGTATCATCACCGGGCTCTACGGTGAGGCGAACCAGCCTGCGAGTGTCGGGGTCCATAACAGTTTCACGAAGCTGCAGCGGATTCATCTCACCCAAGCCTTTAAAACGGGTCACCTGAATCTTACCTCGCTTGCCTTCGGCTTCAATGCGATCAAGCACGCCCTGTCGCTCACTTTTATCCAGCGCGTAATAGGTTTCCTTGCCCACATCGATTCGGTACAGCGGCGGCATGGCCACGAACACATGACCGGCCTGCACCAAAGGCTTAAAATGTCGTACAAACAGCGCGCAGATCAGGGTGGCGATGTGAGCACCGTCAGAATCCGCATCTGCGAGGATGCAAACCTTGTGATAGCGCAGGCCGCTTAAATCGTCAGACGCCGGATCGACGCCGATGGCCACCGAAATATCATGCACTTCCTGTGAGCCGAGAATTTCCTGCGAGTCCACTTCCCAAGTGTTCAGAATTTTACCGCGCAGCGGCAAGATAGCCTGAAACTCTCGGTTGCGGCCCTGCTTGGCACTACCGCCGGCAGAATCCCCTTCTACCAGAAACAGTTCGCCGCGCGACGGATCGTCACCCGAGCAGTCCGCGAGCTTGCCTGGCAACGCCGGCCCCGATGTCACCTTTTTACGCACCACTTTCTTGGCTTTGCGCAAGCGGGTCTGGGCATTGGAGATGCATAGCTCGGCCAGCTTTTCCGCTTCGCCAGTGTGCTGATTCAGCCACAAACTGAAGGCATCTTTGGCCACTCCGGAAACAAAGGCCGCAGCCTCGCGTGAACTCAAACGCTCCTTGGTCTGACCGGAGAACTGAGGGTCTTCCAGCTTAGACGACAGCACATAGCAGCATTTGTCCCAGATATCTTCCGGAGTCAATTTCACCCCGCGTGGCAGCAAGTTGCGAAACTCACAAAACTCGCGCATGGCCTCAAGCAGACCGGTGCGCAAGCCATTTACGTGGGTACCGCCCTGGGCGGTGGGTATCAGGTTCACGTACGATTCGGTGGTCAGCTCACCACCTTCCGGCAGCCATTGCACCGCCCAGTCTACAGCTTCGTTGTGGCTGGAGAAGGTCCCGACAAAAGGGTCCGTGGGCAGAGTTTCCCAGCCTTTGGTACTGCTGGTGAGATAATCGACCAGGCCGTCTTCGTAAAGCCATTCTTCGCTGGCGTCACCGGTCTCGTCTTTAAATATAACGCGCAGACCGGAACACAGCACAGCCTTGGCGCGCAATACATGCTTCAGGCGAGAAACTGAAAACTTGGCGGAATCAAAATATTTTGGATTGGGTTTGAAGCGCACAGTGGTACCGGTATTGCGCTTACCGCAGGAATCGATCACTTCCAGATCTGAAGCCTTATCCCCGTCGGCAAAGGTCATGCGGTAGACCTGCCCGTCGCGACGAATGATGACCTCAAGCTCGGACGAGAGCGCGTTTACGACCGATACACCCACGCCGTGCAAACCACCCGAAAACTGATAGTTTTTGTTGGAAAACTTGCCGCCCGCGTGAAGGGTGGTAAGAATCACCTCCACCCCTGGCTTGCCCTGCACCTTGTGCATATCCACCGGCATACCCCGGCCGTCGTCGCTACAACTCAACGAACCGTCTTTGTACAGGGTAACGATGAGCTCCTTCGCATGTCCCGCCAGCGCCTCATCGACGCTGTTATCGATCACTTCTTGAGCAAGGTGATTGGGGCGGGTGGTGTCGGTATACATACCGGGGCGCTTGCGCACCGGCTCCAGCCCCGTGAGGACTTCTATCGATTCAGCGGTATAGTCAGACATAAAGTTTATTGTTCAGTCAGATTCAGAAAAACGGCAATATCGGGCAGGTACTGCTCGTAGGTGGTAAAGGAGTGGTCGCCGCCCGGTTCGACGGTCATTCTACACGCACTGTAGTAGCTTTGTGCATTTCTGTAATCAAGGGTTTCATCCCCCTCCTGCAAAAGCACCCAATAGCGCTCCGGCGTAAGGGACGAAGGCTCCATGCGGGCCAATTCTTCGGTGTGCCCCAGGGTTATCTGAAAGTATTCATCGGTATATGGGTTGTGATTTTCGCCAATATAATGGCGAATCAAGTTATGGGGGCGCACGGCTGGATTGATCAGCACCGCTGGCAGCGCATATTTCTCCGCGAGCACCGTGGCAAAAAAACCGCCCAGTGAACTGCCGATCAGCCCCACCCGCTCATGGCTGGCCAGCAGTGCCTGCAGCTCATACTCAACGGTGTCCAGCGTGGCCTGCGGGGTATTGGGCAACGCGGGTACGCGACAGCTGACCGCAGGCTCAAGCGCCGCCATAAAGGCGCCGGTTTGCTGCGCCTTTATGGACTGGGGAGAAGAGATGAAACCGTGTATGTACAGTACTGCTGCAGCCAATCAGTACCCCTTGGCGGCCAGGTCTATGGAAAAGGGCACATCCAGCACGCGCTCGACGCCAGTTTTCAGCGAACCATCATCGAAGAGCTCAAACCAGCGCAGGCCTGGTGCCTCGTCGCTCACCAGAAATCCGGGGCTGGACCGGGCGAACTGCACACAGGTGGAAGGAGAGGTAATGAAACGAATACCGTCGCGCACGGTATCCATTTCCTGATGTACGTGTCCTGAGGTGACAGCTTTTACCTGCGGGTAGCGGCTAAGCACCTCGGTCAATTCTTCGCTGTTGCTCAGTACCTGCTCATCCAACCACTCGCAACCTACAGGCAATACGTGGTGATGCAGGGCAACAAGCGTGTATTGGTCGCGATGTTGCTTGAGCTGTTCATCCAGAAAGACAAGCTGATCGTCACCAAGCGTTCCGCATGGCGTGCCCGGCACGGAGGAATCGAGCGACAACAATTGCCAGGCACCCAGATCAACCCGGGGGCGGAACCAGCGCTCGTCGCATATGGCTTTCATAGCCGGCACGTTGTCGTGATTGCCCGGCAGCCACACTACATTGTCGCGCTGCGCGAATACATCGTATACACGCTGATAAGCTTCGCGGTAACCGTTGTTGGAGATATCACCACTGAGCAGGTAAAGCTCGGGCGCCGGCATGGACTCCGCCAGCCGCAATACCTGAGAAAAACTGTAGTCGGTATCAAGCCCCAATAGCTCGTAGCCTGGCAGCTTGCCCAGATGGGTGTCGCTGAGTTGTGTGATCCGTGTCGGCTTCATTGAGTTGCCAAAATCGCTCCTGCGAAAGTATTGCTCAAGCAACTGATGCTTGCATGAAGAATTTCAGCCTGTCTCCCGTGGCTCGCGGTGCCGACCTGACGGTTGTGTGGGCTTTCCAGAGATTGAGACATACAACGCCAAATCAGACCAGCTACTTTGTCGCATTTTCGCAGCACAAATAGCTACAGTGCTGTGAATTCTTCCACTTGCATTTCGCTACGCCCCTGGTCTAGGCAGTGTTCAAGCCACTCCCCCAGGAACCGGTTCCATTGTTGTTTTTCGTCGCGCTGGTGCATCTGCCGGTTGGGATAGCTGTGTTTGCTCAGCACCCGGTTGCAGTTGGCAAAGGAAGCAACTTCGGCCACCCCGGCATCGTGATACACGCGCACAGACATACGGCTGTTCAGCTCCTCAAGCGAACCCTGCTGCTGGGTGATTGCCAGCAAGCTGGTATAGGGGGTGCGCTCTACCACCTTTATGCGAACCGAGGAGCGCTCACCTACAGCAAACGCGCGACAATCACCTGACTCCATACGCGGAAGCAATCTGCACAGACGCACAAAGTTCAGCTCGCACTCTGCAAGGTGCGCTGAAAGATCGACGTTGTACACTGATTTAACCACTAATCTTCCCGTTTTTTTTACCCAAGGGTGAACTGCCCAGCTAAGCACGATCATACCCGCTGGGGGTATACTTAAAAATACTTAATTAACCTGATTCACCAAGGCCAATTTGCTAAACTCGCTGCCGGAAACCTACAGGACACGAAGGATAGCCTGATGTCGCATCGCTTTATACCCTTGGCACTGGCCGGCCTGGTCAGCTTTGGTAGTTCGCTCAGCCTTGGCGAGAGCCTCAGTGAAATCTACGAACTGGCGCTGCAAAATGATGCCACGCTTAAGGCGGCGGAGGCCACCTATCGGGCTAATCTGGAAACTGAGAATATTACCAGAGCGGCACTTCTGCCCCAGGTCAGCGGCAACGCCCGCTACAGCCGTAGTGAAAGCGAAATAGAGCAAGGCCCCAATCCCACCCGTGGCACAACCACTCCCATCAACCTGGACCTGGACACCGATAACACGACACTGTCTCTGTCGTTGAACCAGAGCATTTTTGACCTACCCAGCTGGTTTACCTTCCGCTCCGGAAAGCTCATCAGCAAACAGGCCGAAGCACAGCTCGCCGCCGATCAACAGGACCTTATCGTGCGGGTCGCCCAGAGCTATTTTGGGGTATTGCGCGCCTATGAGAATCTGGAGGCGGCCCGCGCTGAAGAACGTGCTGCCAAGCGCCAACTTGAGCAAACCCAGCAACGCTTTGATGTTGGCCTGATTGCCATCACCGATGTGCATGAAGCGCGTGCAGTCTATGACAATACCGTGGCCCAGCGCCTGACCTTCGAGGCAAATCTGGGTACCGCTTACGAAGCTCTTTCAGTATTGACTGGACGCAGCCACAGCGAGATCGCTCGCCTGAGCGAAGAGTTCCCCATCACTGATCCAACGCCAGCGGATCGCGCCGAGTGGGTCAACTTCGCCTTGAAAAACAACCACCAGTTGCGTGCTGCGCTGTATCGCATGCAGTCGAGTCAGAAAACTGCCGAAGCCAAAAAATGGGAACACCTGCCGTCGGTGACAGGCAGTATCAACTACCAGGACAGCGACGCCGAAAATGAGTACGCCGCCGCTGCCGGCAGTTTTTCAACCGACGACCTGACAGAAACCGTGGTCTACCAGATTGACCTGAACGTTCCTATCTTCTCAGGCGGCGGTGTAAGCGCCACTCGCCGACAAGCTTACGAGCAGTACAACGCCGCATTGCAGCAGAAATTGAACACCCAGCGCCAGATAGTGCAGCAAACCCGCTCACTGCACCTGACCGTTGGCACCGATGTACAGCGCATCAAAGCCCGCAAGCAGAACATCGTGTCAGCCCAGAGCGCACTGGATGCCACCAAGGCAGGTTACGAAGTGGGAACACGCAATATTGTTGACGTGCTGCAGTCGCAGCGTTCGCTGTACGCGGCAATTCGCGACTACGCCAACACGCGATTCGACTACGTGCTAAATATGTTGCGACTTAAGCAGCAGGCGGGGACCTTGAGCCCGGATGATATTTACATGTTGGATAAGTGGTTGTTGGCCGAGCAGGCGCAGAAGCAGGATAAGTAAGGTCGCTCGCCGATTTAACTAAGCACAACTCTCTTTACGAAGTGGTTTTTGGCTTTTGTTTCGCCCTGCTGGGCGAAACAGCCAACCTCGATAATGAGAACTACGACAAAACCCCGTCAATAACCCCCAACAACCTCCCCAATGCTCCCCGATTGGCCTCAATCACGCCAATCGCCGCATCACCGCGCTGCTGCCGTAAGGCGTCGTCCTGGAGAAGACCCAAGACCTCACGCGCCAGCGTCTCGGCAGAATCTGCCAATGTCAGTGCACCCGCCTGCTGCAGTAAGGCGGAAATTTCGAGAAAGTTGTAGTCACTCGGGCCGTTGACCAAAGGCAAACCCCAAGCCGCCGGCTCGAGACTGTTATGCCCGCCACGCGGTATAAAGCTACCACCCACACTGGCAACATCGGCACAACCAAACAGCAATTTGAGTTCACCCATAGTGTCCAGCAAAAGAACCGCCACACCGCCGACCTGATCACCATGACTTCGTCGCGCATACCCTAGCCCGCTGCGCTCAATCAGGGCAGCCACTGCATCAAAGCGCTCGGGGTGACGCGGCGCAACTAACAGCAACGCCTCGGGGACCGCCGCGCGCACCCGCGAAAACGCCTCCAGAATCATGCTCTCCTCGCCTTCGTGGGTACTGGCACAAATCCAGACAGGTCGCCTATCTGCCTGCCAGGCATTGCGCTCTGCAAGAGCCTGTTCTCGCAGCGCGTCGTCGATGGTGATATCAAACTTTACGCTACCGGAGACCAATACCTGCCCAGACTCCGCGCCGAGCGATCGAAAACGCTCGGCGTCGGCCTCAGTCTGAGCAACGATTCTTGAAAAACGGCTGAAGACTGCCTCAGTCAACGCCCGCAACCGGGCGTAACCACCGGCCGATTTCTCCGACAACCGGGCATTGGCCAGCACCACCGGCACCCCCGCATCGCGGGCGCAACACACCATGTTCGGCCAGATTTCGGTTTCCATGATCAGCAGCAGAGCAGGCCGCGTTTTCGCCATAAAGCGCTTCAGTGAAAAAGGCAGGTCATAAGGTGCATACACATGAAATACGCTGTCACCCAACATATCGCGCACCCGCTCCGATCCGGTCGGGGTCATGGTGGTCACCACTACCACATGGTCTGGATAGCGCGATTGCAACTCCCGAATCAGCGGTATGGCTGCGATAACCTCGCCTACCGACACAGCATGTACCCAGAGGCTTTTCTCCATCGCCGGGCAAGTAAAAAAACCAAAGCGCTCGGCAATGCGACGCCGGTATGCCGGTGCTTTCAGTGAGCGCTGCAGCAATCTGAGCACCAGAAACGGCGACAATATATAGAACAGCACTGTATATAGAAGAAGTGGCATAACTCTGGCGGGTGGCAATTGTGCCGCAAAGGATAACGACAGCCCCGAAACAAGTGAAGCTCTTTGCTATACTGCGCCCCTCGAAAGGAGAGTTTATGACACAGACGCAAGCCCGCGTAGACACAGTAATTTTCGGGGGCGGCATCGCCGGCCTGTGGCTGCTGAACAGGCTGGTGGCCGAGGGCCGCAACGCCGTGCTCTTTGAGCAGGATGCCCTGGGCAGCAGCCAGACTATCGCCTCACAGGGCATGATTCACGGCGGCATCAAGTATGCGCTGGGCGGCGCGCTGACCGGAGAATCGGAGGCCATCGCCGCCATGCCGGGCCACTGGGCGCGCTGCCTGGAAGGCAAGGGCGATGTGGATATCAGCGCCTGCAATGTGCTGAGCCATCACTTCTATCTGTGGTCAACCCGCTCCATTACGTCGAAACTGACCTCTTTTTTTGCCAGCAAAATGTTGCGCGGCCGTGTGAACTCAGTGAAAGCAGCAGATCGCCCACCCGCTTTCGATAGCCCACAGTTTCGCGGCTCGCTCTACCGACTGGCTGATCTGGTGCTCGATGTACCATCCCTGCTGGACACATTGGCAGCGCCACACCGCGACCGTATTTTTCGCATCGATTGGCAAACCGCCGCATTGCTGCGCAAAGACCGGCGTATCATCGCGCTGCGCTTTGCGGACGGTCTCATGCTCGAAGCAGATCACTTTGTATTCGCCGCCGGCGCTGGCAATGAAGCTCTGCTCAATGCAGTAAATCTTGAGCAACCCGCCATGCAGCGCCGACCGCTGCAACAAGTACTGGTAAAACACGACTTTCCCAGCCCGCTCTACGCCCATTGCATGGGCAATAACCCGTCACCGCGCCTGACCATTTCCAGCCATCGCTGCAATGACGGCCGCCACTGCTGGTATCTGGGCGGCGATCTGGCAACCGAGGGCGTAAATATGGACAGCGGCGAGCTGATCGAGCGAGCACAGAAGGAGCTGGCAGAACTGTTCCCTTGGATCAACTTCGGCACCACCCAATGGGCTACACTAAAAGTAGACCGGGCCGAGCCGCGCCAAACCCAGCTGGTTAAGCCAGATAAGGCCTATGCCGAGCGCCCTAAAGACTGTGACAATCTGCTCGTGTGCTGGCCCACTAAACTGACCCTGACACCGGATATGGCAAACCAGGCCAGCACGCTGCTGGGCTCCACGCCACCGAACGGAGCAACAGGCGCCATACCCGAGGCATTGGAGCGCCTGCCACGCCCCCCCATTGCCACGCCCTGCTGGGAAACCCTGTTTTGAGGAGGCGGTCATGACCAGTAACACACAACCATTGCCGCAACGGCGTTTTGGCAGCACCGAATTAAGCGTGAGCCCACTCGGCCTCGGTACGGTTAAGCTAGGGCGGGATAAGGGCGTTAAATATCCGCACCCCTTTACCATTCCAGACGACCGCGCTGCCGCAGACCTGATTGCACTGGCGAGAGATCTGGGCATCAACCTAATTGATACCGCACCCGCTTATGGCCGCAGCGAAGAACGACTTGGACCTCTGCTCAAAGGTCAGCGCGAACACTGGGTTATCTGCTCAAAGGTAGGCGAAGAGTTCAACAACGACAACGGTGATTCCCACTTCGACTTCAGTGCCCGTCACACCCGTCAGAGCATCGAACGCAGCCTGGACCGCCTGAAAACCGACTACATTGATATTGTGCTGATTCACTCGGACGGCCGCGATGAATATATTCTCCAGCATGAAGGCGCGCTCACGGCCCTGCAGCAATGCAAGCAGGAGGGTTTGATTCGCGCCATTGGCATGTCGACCAAAACCGTTACCGGCGGTTTGCTGGCCGCCGAGTTGAGCGACGCCGTTATGGTGAGCTACAACGCCGCCCACCAGGAGGAGTCGCCGGTACTGGATTACTGCGCACGCCACGGCAAAGCCGCGATTCTGAAGAAAGCGCTGGGCAGCGGCCACCTGATCAGCGAAAACGACCCTGCCCAGGCAGCGATGGGTTTTGCCCTGTCACACCCCGGCGTTACCAGCGCGATTGTTGGCACCATCAACCCGCAGCACTTGCGTGAAAATGTCGCCGCCTGCCTGCGCGCCCTGGGAAAAAGCGCCAACCTTGCGGCGACGCAACTATAACCGGCAGTTTTAAGCTTGCTGCCAAAGCGTCTTTAGCACGCCCACAGGGTCTGTGATATTATCGCGCCCCTATTGAACATGACTTCACTGGAGAACTCTTATGAGTGACAACATTACTCACGTCACAGACAGCTCTTTCGAGTCTGACGTTCTGTCTGCTGATTTGCCGGTACTGGTGGATTTCTGGGCGGAATGGTGTGGCCCCTGTAAAATGATTGCGCCCATTCTTGACGAAATCGCCAACGATTACGCGGGCAAAATCAAAGTCTGCAAGCTGGACGTAGACGCCAACTCTGACACACCTGCCAAGTTTAGCGTACGCGGCATTCCCACCCTGATGATATTCAAGGGCGGTAACGCCGAAGCCACTAAAGTGGGTGCGATTTCCAAGAGCCAGCTCGCCGAATTTATCGACGCGGCCCTGTAATTATCCCCCTTTAACCCTGCTTGCCTTCCACGGCAGGCAGGGTTATAGTGAAATCAGGTGTAGACGCCCACCCGGGCAAGTGCTAGATTGCACACATCACCCCTTGAAACCAATCTTATAATTTCGCTTCTTTTTAACGATTTAACTCCGCGTTCACGCCGTGCGTGTGCTTCGCAAGTTTTTCAACTTCCCAATAATCACTCCCAAAACCAATATGAACCTGACTGATTTAAAAACCAAATCCACCCAAGAATTGCTTGATATCGCCAATGAAATTGGCCTCGACAACGTTGCCCGCTCCCGCAAACAGGATATTATTTTCTCCATCCTGAAGCGTCACGCCAAAAGCGGTGAAGACATCTACGGCGACGGGGTACTGGAAATTCTGCAGGACGGTTTTGGTTTTCTGCGTAGCGCAGACTGCTCTTACCTGGCGGGCCCGGATGACATTTATGTGTCACCCAGCCAGATTCGCCGCTTCAACCTGCGAACTGGCGACACGATCGCGGGCAAGATTCGCCCACCCAAAGAAGGTGAGCGCTATTTCGCCCTGCTCAAGGTCAGCGATGTAAACTTCACCAAACCTGAGCAAAGCAAAAACAAAGTCCTCTTCGAAAACCTCACTCCCCTCTTCCCCAACGAACGCCTGATTCTTGAAGCCGGTAACGGCTCCACTGAAGACCTTACGGGTCGCATCATCGATTTGTGCGCTCCTATCGGGAAAGGACAGCGTGGCTTGATCGTAGCACCGCCGAAAGCGGGTAAAACGCTGATGCTGCAGAACATCGCCAACGCGATAATCCGCAACAATCCAGAGTGTTATGTCATTGTTCTGCTCATTGACGAGCGCCCGGAAGAAGTCACCGAAATGCAGCGTTCGGTTGGCATTAAAGGTGCTGAAGTGGTTGCCTCGACCTTTGACGAACCGCCCTCGCGACACGTGCAGGTAGCGGAAATGGTTATCGAAAAAGCCAAGCGCCTGGTTGAGCATAAACGCGATGTGGTGATTCTGCTCGACTCTATCACCCGCCTGGCCCGCGCCTACAACACGATCGTACCCAGCTCAGGCAAGGTACTGACTGGTGGTGTCGACGCCCATGCACTGGAGCGCCCCAAGCGCTTTTTCGGTGCCGCGCGTAATGTGGAAGAAGGCGGCAGCCTGTCCATTATCGCCACCGCGCTGATCGATACCGGGTCCAAAATGGACGAGGTTATCTACGAAGAGTTCAAGGGCACC
>NZ_JBFJTH010000055.1:0-21023 GCF_041625495.1 Litorivivens sp.
CAGCGATCTGACCAATTCTAATTTTCCTTATACACCAAAGCATAATGCGCACGCCTTTTTGGTCTACGATCAACCTCTGTCCTTCGCTCATTTTACTGCACGGTTGGATTGGAGCTATCAGGATGAGATGACGTTTCTGACTCCTGCCCCGGAAACCAATTCGGGAGATTCCTATCAGCTATGGAGCGCGCGCATTTCTTTAAGTGACATGAGTGGCTTCGGTGACAGTCGCGTACGGGTTTCGCTTTGGGGTAAAAACCTTGCGGACGAAGAGTACTGGAATTTCGGGGTCGATCTGTTCAGTTTCTTTGGGTACGCCATTAATAGTTATGGTGATCCGAGAACCTACGGTGTCGATCTGGAAATCGAGTTTTAATCAGTCGAATCAGGATATAAATCTAATGAAAGTCCAACCCGCCGCTTTTTTGCGGACTACCCTGCCACTGGATTTCAGTGTGCTGGAAAATCTCGACAGTGGGCGCTACCACTCCATCTGGCTACCAGACCATATGGTGAGCTTCTGGCCTGACTCTATTTGGACACCAGAGTTTACCGATCTGGCAACAGTGTCTCCGTCGCCCCATCGACACCTGGATGGCATGGCCGTGGCGGCTGCAGCTGCAGTGCAGACAAAGAATGTGCCAATTGCCACCAGTGTTGTAGACACCGTACGACGTCATCCTTCCCTGTTGGCTCAATCCGCACTCACGATTGATCATCTCTCGAAGGGTCGGTTTATTCTCGGATTGGGTAGCGGTGAAACCGAAAATACCGTGCCCTACGGCTTTGACTTTTCCAAACCGGTCGGGCGTTTTGAAGAAAGCCTGCAAGTGATTCGCAAGCTGTGGGAAAGTGAGGGGCCAGTCGATTTTGACGGAAAGTTTTTCAAGCTCCAGCATGCCCGGCTGGATACCGAGCCCTATCAAGGTAACTACCCGAAAATCTGGATTGGAGCCAGCGGTCCGCGCATGTTGAAAATCACAGGCCGCTACGCTGATGGCTGGTGGCCGGCCGGTGCCTGGGAGCCGCAAGAGTATGCCGACAAGCTGGCGGTTATTCGTCAGTCTGCCGAAGAAGCGGGGCGCGATCCGATGGCGATAACGCCCGCGTTTATCATGACCTGCCTGATCGGCGACGACGATGAGTTGGCCGAAATTTTGAAGGCCCCGCTGGTTAAAGCCTGGATATTACAAATATCGGCGCCCGCGCTGAAAAAATTTGGATACGACCATCCAATGGGAGAGAACTGGGGTGGGTATCAGGACATCGATCCCGGCATTCTGACGCGCGAGCGTATACTCGACATGCTCGACAAGGTTGATCCGGAAGCGATATTGGCGGTTATTCCCCACGGCTCGCCGAAACAGGTAGCCAAACAGATTAAGGGGTTTGTCGAGGCCGGGCTGCGCGTTCCCAAAGTTCTGGATTACGGCGGCATGGCTGGGTTGAAATACGGTGCTATTTCAGCCCAGAAAGTACGGGAAACCGAAGACGAACTGATGAAGCTGTGTGGGGGTATTGCATGATTTTGAATCCCGTCAAATTGCTCGCTGAGGCCGAACAGCACACTGGGCTAAACGATTACGGCGATGACAGTTTTCCCGAGCGCTTTACCATTGCCATGGCCCAGCTGCAGAAACTGGGTATGGATGAAAGTGGTCAGCAAGCGGCAGCCAAGGTGGCAGTGGGTTTGGTGACCTCGCGCCTGAGCTTTTTTAACGATCATAAAACGATTCCGGGCCTTGCTGACGAAGTGATCGAGCGCCCATTGTTTGCCACTGGCGAACCACGCTCGGGCACAACCCTGTTACATGCGCTGCTCTCGGTTGACCCCGCCGCCCAATCCCTGCGTTTCTGGGAAGTCATGTATCCCTCGCCGCCCCCGGGTCTGGCAAGGCCAGACGATCCGCGTCGCGCGCTGGCAGATGACGATTGGCGCGAGATAAATTCGATGGCTCCCGACTGGCTCAAGATTCACCCTTATAACGATATGTTAGGAGACGGGTTGCCGGAATGTGAGCGCACCTGGGCGATGGATTTCCGGGTGATGACTCCCACTGCCTGGTGGAAGGCACCAATCGGTATGTATGTCGGTGGTATGCCAGTGGATGCCCATGCCCAGTACCGCATTCACAAAATGATGCTGCAGCATTGCCAGTATTGCCCAGATAAAATCGGCCCAGCGAAAAAACACTGGGCGCTTAAAGGTTTTCACGGTCCGCGCCTTAAAGCGTTTTTTGATACCTATCCCGATGCGCGACTGATTTGGATCCACCGCGATCCGGTACAGGTGACAGCTTCACGCATCGGTATGGCGGCGGCGCTTACCAAGGCTTTTGCTCGTGGCAAAGTTGATGTTTCAGAGCAGGCCTCGATTCATTTGGCCGCAACCCGCGCCGGCATTCAGGACACCATGAACAATCCGCTGGTGGATGACCCGCGCATCTTCCATGTGCGCTACAAGGATTTTACCGGTGACCCGGTAGGCACCATTGCCAAATTCTACGCCTTTGCCGGTTACGATTTTACGCCGGAGGCCGAGCACGCCATGCGCGATTATCTCGCCAATAATAAGGGCGATCGCTACGGCAAGTTTGTCTATGCTGCGAGCGACATCGGTGTGGATATTGCTGAATTGAACGACGAGTTCGCCCCATACCGCGAACGTTTTGGCCTCGACGTGGAGGTACGTTAATGCATCCCCGGGTCTGTATCGATTCCATTGCCTTTATGTCCGACTCTCTGGCAACCCAGTCCGAGTACTTCAGACGCCTGGGTGCCAGCAAGGTTACGCTGCTTGGGCACCATATTGCACAGGAGGGCACGGTGGCGGCGCGCGCTGCACTAGACCACGCGGGCTGCCAACTGCAAACGGTGGTGCATCCATTTCTGCCCGCCCAAGCGCTCAAACCCTCGGCGGCCAGTTGGGAGGCACCGCGGGAGGCTCTGGCGAAAAGTATAGATGCCGTAGCGGAGCTGGGGGGCAAGTCTCTTTACATGATCACCGGCGGACACGGCGGCATGATCTGGGAGGAGGCCGCTGAGGTGTTCTGTCAGGCGATTAGCCCGTGTATTGGCCATGCGGCGCAGCGCGGCGTGACACTGATGATTGAAAACGCGCCCCCGCTGTACGCGGATATCCATATTGCCCATAGTCTGCGCGACACTATCACGCTGGCTCGACAGGCAGGAATCGGTGTCTGCATAGACTTGCCCGGCTGCTGGACAGAAGCTGGTCTACAAGATCTGATCCGTGAGGCTGTGCCCATTACCCACCTGGTGCAGGTCAGTGATTATGTCTGCGGCGATCGCTGTGTGCCAGCAAGAGCGGTTCCGGGCGATGGCAATATGCCACTGGAGCGCATGATTGACTGGTTGCTCGACGCCGGTTATACGGGCCTGTTTGATCTGGAATTGATCGGCCCGCGCATTGACGAGGAAGGTGGCTTTGCCGCCACTCAGCGCTCGGCGGAATCCCTCAGTGCACTGCTAGAAAAACTAGGAGCCTGATATGGCCTACGGCGATCACCCCAATGACAAGGTTTTGCGCGACAGCTGGCAGGAATTCTGTCGGCGTCTTGAGCAGGCGGGGGAGCAGGTCTTCAAGGATCACAATCCAGCTACTGATCTACATCGCGCCGACGCGATGCGGTTTTTGATGCAGAATGTGGGGCAGGCTTTTGATCTGGGTTTTGAAACCCGTGATCCAGCATTTCCAACGCTGCATGCCTTCTGTACCCCCAACTGCAAGCTGGGTGGTGACGCGGCAGATTTTACCTACCATCAGGCCTGGATAAGCGGTGACTACGTGTACCGAGTAACCGGTCAGCGTGGCACGGCGAGGTTTATTAATTTTACCGTGCAGGGAGAACGCCCGGAAACGCAGCCGGGCACAGACATCCCCAGCTTACACGAACCCTTTGGTGATATACCTGAGGCCAACCTGTTCGGTCACGATCTCACCGTTGAAAGCGATGGCAGTTTTGAGTTGTTTATCGGCGGAGAAAGGCGCGGCCGCAACTGGCTTCCTGTGACTGCGAAAACTCGCAAGCTGTTTATTCGTCAGGGCTTCGATGGCTGGGATGAATTACCGGCAAAGATGAGCATCGAGCGGATCGGGATGAATGAACCGCGCCCGCTTCCTACAACGCAAACACTGTGCGACGGTATTCACTGGGCGGGTGATTTTATTGAGGGTGTGATGCGTGATTGGCCAGATCATCCCTATCAGTACAGCCCCTTCGTCGACCTGCAAGCGGTCAATCAGTTTCCGTCGGAGCAGGGTGGCGGCGCGGATGAAGATAAACGGCGAGGGCGGGCGGTGGCGAGTCTGTGCTGGGAACTGGCGCCCGAACAGGCCTTACTCATTACTTTTATGCCACCCGACAGCTTCTGGATGGCGGCCCAGATGGGGGTGTTCTTTAATAGTATGGATTTCTGGTACCGGCCTGTAAGTTACACGCCCGCGCGGACCGTCGTCGACAGTGACGGCAAAGTGCGGCTCATTATCAGTCACCGCGACCCCGGTTATCACAACTGGCTTGATACACAGGGCTTTGTGCGCGGTAATCTTTGCTATCGAAACCTGCTGAGTACGGCGGCTACCGATTTTGAAACACGCGTAGTTGCATGTAATGCCTTGCCGGATGTGATGCCGCAAGACAGTATCCAAGTCACGCCGCAAGAACGCCAGCTGCAAATGCAGGCTCGCTTTGATTCGATTCGTCAGCGCTATGGTTTTTGAGGCTGTGCTTTTAACCCTTGCGCCATGGCTATGGTGTCTGTTTCGTCAACCTAAAGCAGTGTTGAAATACTGTCTTGAAGGAGAATAAGAATTGAACGTTGCTCTGATCTGTATTGGTTTGTTGGGTTTATTGTGTATCGCGACAGGATTTAATGTGACTGTTCAGCGCGGCAAAGCCATGGCGATGTATGGTTTCAAAGAAAACCCTGAAGATCCTCTTTACAAAGCCTCTCGCGCCCATGGCAATACCATTGAGTATGCACCAATTCTGGCGGTGATGATGTTTGTGCTGGCGCAGGCACCGATGGCGGAATGGGTCATGTGGAGCATGATTCTTGCAACGTTCAGCCGCTACCTGCTGGTGGCCGGCTTACTGTTGCCAAAAACGATGGCTAAGCCCAACCCAATGCGATTTGTCGGTGCGTTGGGCACGTTTATCGCTGGTGGGATACTTGCTGTGGCAACTGTAACGATGGGGCTCTAGAGCCCTTCAACCATAAACACTCGATAATGCGCTGCTTGCTGCCTATGCTTCAACGCGGCCTGGTATTCCTCGCTGTAGTACCACGTTTTGGCGTCTTCAATCGTCGGGAACTGAAGCACAACCATACCATCAGCGGCGTCGCCTTCCAGCGTTTCCATCTTGCCGTAAACCACCAGCGGGGTGAGCTTGTCGAGGCCAGGGTAGGGTTCGCGATTGGCCTGTTGGTAGCGTTCCATTGCTTGTGGGTCGAGCACTTCACCCTCGCGAATAAAAATCATGTAAGCGGGCATGGAGGTTCCTTTGTGTAGATTATCGAAGAGTTACTTTGTAAGAAGCTGGGCAATTGCGCAAGTTGCCTTAAAAAAATATTTCCAGCGCTAGCAGCTAATGAGGTGTTGTAGAGATGCGGTCACTTTCGCGATTGCCGATTCCGAATAGCTGGCACGATATCGATGCTTGCTGGATGCACAAAGCGCTTGCTCGCGACTGTCCCGGCGCTGTCGTTGATTCTGTAACGCTGGACAGGAGCGACGACGGTACCAATCGACGCGCAAAATTTTCGCTGACTTACGCGGAAGGGGGTGGCCCGCAAGGTTTGTTTCTGAAAGCGCATGCATCCAGCCACCGCTGGGTGCACTTTCGAAATGGCAACCTGTTCAACGAAGCGCGTCTGTTTTCGACTGGTATAGAGCTGCCGCTGGAGCATCCAAAGGTATATGCCAGCCGCTGCGACTATTTACACCTGGATTTTCTGTTGGTGATGGAAGACATCACCTTACGCGGTGCCGATCCACGCGATGCTACCCGCCCTCTGAGTGTCGATCAGGCAGCGAGCGGACTCAAAGCGCTGGCGAGACTGCACAGCCAGTATTGGAACCAGACGCAGAATAAAAAACTGCGGTTTGTGAAACACTGGAAACCTGCCAAAGGCTGGCAGGTGGGGTTGCGCAAGCGTATTCCCATTGGAATGCAGCGCGGCGCCGCGCTGCTGCCAGCTACCATTGGTTCAATGGATGCGGTGCATCTGGTAGAGCTATGGTCACGTTACATCGCGTGCATTGCGAGCAGTTCGAAAACCCTGCTCCATGGCGATGCCCACATAGGTAATACCTATGTGCTGCCGGACAATACTGTCGGATTTCTCGATTGGCAGGTGGTGCGCTGGGGTGGCTGGTCGCAGGATGTAGGATATTTCCTGCAGGGTGCTCTTACCCCTGAAGACAGGCGTCAGAATGATCGTGATTTGCTTCGTGTATACCGGGCCGCATTGACTGTGCCGGAGTCTGACAAACCTTCCCAAGACGATATCTGGCGCGACTATTGTGCGGCAAGTGTATACGGATTGGCCATCTGGTTGTCGACACTGGGCACTGACGGCTGGCAAGACAAAGTGATTTGTGAGGCGCTGGTTGAACGCTATGCCATTGCTTGGGTTGAGTTGGGCGGGCTTGAAAACCTGCAGCAATTGATTACGGCATTGGGTGTAGATTGAAAAGTTGCTCCGGCGGGCCGCGAGCATGATTGGCTCTCGCGGTTGCGAGATTTTTGGCGGAATGGCAGCGCATGAGGCTTTAGGGGAATGACTAGCGAGATCAGTATGAGTGGGAACAGTTATTTAAGTAAGCCGGTTCTGGTGACCGGTGCCAGTGGGTTTGTGGGTAGCCATATAGTACGGCGACTGGTGAGCGATGGGCGCAAAGTGCGGGTGCTACTGCGCAAGACCAGCTCGCGAGCGGCGCTGGAAGGGCTGCCGGTGGAAATCCACTACGGCGATGTGTTGGAGGCGGAAAGTCTGGTCGCTGCCATGCAGGGTTGTGGCTCGGTATTTCACAGCGTGGTTGATCCGCGTTTCTGGCTGACCGATACCACGCCATTGTTTCGCAATAACGTAGAAGGGCTGGTTAACAGCATGGAAGCTGCCTTGAGTTGCGGTATTGAGCGTTTTGTCTTTACCAGTTCGATGGGCACTCTGGGAGTAAACCCCGATGGTCCGGTTACTGAAGATATTGAATTTAACTGGTATGACAAAGCTTCAGCCTACATTATTGCGCGATTGGAAGCTGAACAAACGCTGTTGAAATATTGCCGTGAAAAGCAGCTTCCCGGTGTGGCCTTGTGTGTGGCCAATACTTATGGTCCACACGATTATCAGCCAACGCCCCATAACGGAATGTTATGGCAGGTAGCCAAGGGCAAGGTTGGATTTGCGATGGATGCCGGGGCTCCCAGCGTGGATATTCGCGATGTAGCTGATGCCGCCATACGTGCAGAAACCAAGGGGGCATTGGGTGAACGCTATATCATCGCCAACGAATATATTTCCAATCGTGATTTCTACACCATTGCCACGGATCATATGGGCAACAAGCCGCCGCGAATGATTTCGCTGAAGGTGGGAATGGTTGTGGCAACAATTGCCGAGGCGATTTTCAAATTATTGCACAAAAAGGATTACTTGCTGCGTAAGGATGCGATTGTGCTGTCCGATATTTTTAAGGAAATGGATCATAGTAAAGCGACCCGCGATCTGGGGTGGAATCCGCGACCGGTGCGTGAAACCGTCATTGATGCGGT
This sequence comes from Litorivivens sp., assembly GCF_041625495.1. Taxonomy (GTDB): domain Bacteria; phylum Pseudomonadota; class Gammaproteobacteria; order Pseudomonadales; family Spongiibacteraceae; genus Litorivivens. Next base: position 7,803 of record NZ_JBFJTH010000055.1, read on the forward strand.
GGAATGGTTTAAACAACAAGAGGCACAGATATGAGCGAGTACAGAACGATAATCGAGACATTTATGCAGGGCGTGTCTGCGGGCGTGGTCAAGGATGACCTGCTAACGGAGGATATGACTTTTTGGAGCGTGAATTCAGGTGCATCTGACAAAGCGCGGTTTTGCGGCGGCATTGCGCTGCTGGCAAAAGCCGGCAATTATGCGATTGAATACGACATTGTTGCGCTCACGTGCGACGGAGACCGCGCAGTGGCGGAAGTGGAATCCAGCGGAACCCTGATCAATGGTGAAACTATAGCCAACAGCCACGTGTTTATTTTTGAATTCCGCCATGGGCGTATTGCTGCGGTGAAAGAGTTCATGAATCAGTTTGTAGTAAAGGAAAAAATTGCGCCGGTTATGCATAGCTTAATGCAGGGATAGATAGCAGACGGTCAGCGTAGCGTGTCCTGCCTAGGATGAGGTCTTACCCCAGTGGTGCCACACTTTTCAGAATAAGGCTGACCAATTGAGTCTGTTGACTCACTCCTGTCTTAGAGAAAATAGATCGCAAATGCGCTCGGGCGGTATTGCGGCTGATGTGCAGATTTTTACTGGCGTCATCGAGGCTCAGGCCATTGGCCAGGGCAGTCGCCAGGCGACTTTCTGCCGGCGTGAGCCCAAACAACTGGGTAAGGGCGGCCTGGGGTGCATCCAGCCGGGCGTTGGCGTCACTAGCAAAGATAGCGACAACGGCTTCCGATTCGCTTTCACGGTGACGTTTGATGGCTAGCGGTTTTACGGTGAGGCCAAGGTGGCAATCGCCGCTTTGATCGTAGACCGGCATGGCTTGGGCGAATACGTTGTCTCCGCGCGCACGGGCCTTGAGAGCGGCTTCGATGGCCGCGCGAAGTTTCTGGGTGTCTACTGGTCGCCTCAGTGACAATTTGCCGGCATTGAGCGTAATGCCGCGGTTGGCCGCAAGCAGTCTTTCGCCCATGGGATTGGCCTCGACCAGCAGACCGTTTTCATTAATGAAGAAAGTGGCCAGCGCGAGTTGGGATACTGCTTGAGCGTACAGCTCCTTTTCACTGCTGACACTTTCCAGCCGACTGTGAATACGCAATGCGCGCTTCAGGTGGGGGATCAGGTCGTTCAGCAAGGCGCGTTCTTCTGCACTGAAACCCGGTTCGGATTTGTTTCTGGTCAGTCGCAGACTGGCATCAATATCGCCGCCGCTGCTCAGCTCAATGCCAGCGATATGGAAGATACCGAATGGCTCCAGACTGAGCCGATAGAATTCGCTAGCCTGCAGCGCCTCCATATCCAGATGTTCTTCAAGCGTGACGGTGATGTTGTCGGGAATGTTGACGAAGGGGTCCATGCTGTAAAAATGATCACTGTAGGGGTTGTCGCCAATTTCTCCCTCGAGCCCGGGTAGCCCATCGGTAATGATGACCCCACGATCCTGCTCATTCGGAAGTCGCAACAGCAGGACTATACCTTGGGAGTTAAGTGCTAAGCGCAAGGCCTTGAGGGATGGCGACCAGACTGGCTCGGTGAGCGGTGCCTCGTAGATAGCTTCGATAAGGTCGTGTTCGCGTTTATTCATACCAGGATCTGCATGGTCAGTGTGATCCATGCTACAAGAAACGACAGGGCTTGTAATCGCGGCTGCTAGTCCGGGTAGACGATGCGTATTTTGCGAGCTTCTGGGATAAGGGTAGACATCGAACAGGCGGAGCAGTGTTATGCAGGCATTTGAAAACAAGGTAGCGGTGATTACGGGTGCGGGCAGTGGCATCGGAGAAGGCCTGGCGCATCGTTGTGCGCAGGAGGGGATGCGGCTGGTGCTGGCTGATATAAATGCGCAACGTCTCGAAGCCTTGGCCGGGGCGCTTGCGACCGAGACCGTGGTACAAGTCACCGATGTGTCGCACGCGGATGCAGTGGAAGCACTCGCGGCACTGGCCTACGACCATTTTGGGCAGGTTGACCTGCTGTTCAATAACGCAGGTGTGTTGATCGGAGGTGCCAGCTGGGAAGTGCCACTCAAGGACTGGCGCTGGATTCTGGATATCAATCTGATGGGCGTGGTGCACGGTATTCAGGCCTTCGTTCCGCGCATGCTGGCGCAGGGCACGCCGGCTCATATCGTCAACACCTCATCGCTGGCGGGCCTGCTGGCGGCGCCGTTGATGGGGCCCTACACGGTAGGCAAGCAGGCGGTATTGGCACTGACGGAAACTCTCCACTACGAGCTTGCGGAAACCCCCATTGGGGTGTCGGTACTGTGTCCGGGGCCGATTGCCACCGCCATCGCAGGATCGGGTGGAGATCGTCAATCGCAGGTGCAGCAAAGCGAAGGGCAGAAACAGCTAATGCAGTTTCTGAACGATGGTATTCGCCAGGGAATGTCACCGGCGGATTGTGCGTCGCTGGTTTTTGACGCCATTGGCAAGGACCAGTTCTGGATTTTTACCCACGAGGATTTCAAGCCCGAGTATCAGTCTCGTATCGACGATATTCTGAACAATCGTAACCCCGTCTATACGCAGTATACCGTCGGTGATTGAGACGGGCTTACACTATAGCGTATTGCCACCGTGCTAGACTGCCGGTGGCGCGGTTTGTTGCCCGCTGAGGCAATCAACTGGCCTTTGCGACTCGCCCTGAACCAGAATGATAAACACAGGAGCAACCATGGCTGTCAGCCCAGAATTAACCGAAATTCTTGCGTTTATGGATGCGGTCGGTAAGCCGGATCTTGCGCAGGTAACGCCAGCAGACTTCCGCGAGAGCTTTGCCTTTCCGCCGCCAGAACAGGCTCACCCCGTGGCGAGGGTGGAAAACAAAATGATCACAGGGCCTGCCGGCGAGCTGCCGATACGCATCTACACCCCCCAAGGTGATGGCCCCTTCCCGGTGCTGGTTTATTTTCATGGTGGTGGCTTTGTGATCTGCGATCTGGATTCTCACGATGACCAGTGTCGCAAAATGTGCGATGCGATGCGTACGGTTGTCGTATCGGTAGACTACCGTCTTGCGCCGGAAGCTAAATTTCCGGCCGCACCGCAGGACTGTTTCGCCGCTACCCGCTGGTGTGCCGCTAATCAGAGTATGCTGCAGGGCAATGGTCGACTGACTATCGGTGGTGACAGCGCAGGTGGTTGTCTGGCGGCCGCAGTGAGTTTAATGGCAAAAGCCGAGGGCGGTCCGACAATAGATCACCAGTTTTTGATTTATCCGGTGACCAATTGCGCCTTTGATACACCATCCTATCAAGAGTTTTCGGAAGGCTACTTTCTTGAGCGGGAGACCATGCGCTGGTTTTGGCGTCACTACCTGGCCAGTGAAGAAGATGCCAGTAATCCGCTGGCTTCGCCGCTGTTGGCGCCCGATCTAAGCGGATTGCCTGCAGCCACTGTCATCACAGCGGGGTACGATCCGCTGCGTGATGAAGGCAGAGCCTATGCCGATAAGCTGGCAGCAGCTGGGGTTCCGGTTAGTTACCATTGTTTCGACGATATGGTTCACGGCTACCTAGGTTTTCCTGTGCCTCTGACGGCAAGCGCTGAAACCTATCAATTACTTGCACAACAACAATCCAGATAAAGGGAACACACGATGGGTATCTATGCCATGACAGGTGGCGCCACCGGTATCGGCGCCGCAATCAAAAATCAATTGCGCAGTGAGGGGCACACAGTCGTTGTAGTGGATATTAAAGATGCAGATATCATCGCAGATCTGTCGACGGCAGAAGGGCGTCAGGCAGCAGTGGATGGTATTCGCGCAGCGGCCCCGGATGGTCTCGATGGGTTTGTGCCTTGCGCAGGTCTCGGGCCGGCAGCGCGGCCTTTTTCGTTGATCACCCGGGTTAATTTTTTTGGCGCGGTAGCCACTACTGAGGGGGTGCGCGATCTGCTGGTGAAGCGCAGAGGCAGTATCGTGATGATTTCATCCAATTCGGCGCCTATGTTGCCAGACGATGAATACACAGAGCTGTTGCTTGCTGGTGACGAAGCTGCCGCCTGCACTTTTATTGATCAAAAAGATGCCAACCATGCTTACGCCGGTGGTAAGCGGGCATTGAGTCAGTGGATGCGGCAGAACGCTGCCGAGTATGCTGCTCAGGGGGTTCGTCTGAATGCTGTGGCGCCGGGAATAACCCAGACTCCCCTGGTGGACGCTTCCCACAAAGACCCCGAAGTGGGGCAGGCAATGAAAGACTTTGCGGCCACCGTGCCCATTGGTCGTGTGGGTGAGCCCACGGATATTGCACAGGCGGTGTGTTTTCTGCTGAGTGACAAGGCTAGCTTTGTGGCCGGCTCCGTTGTATTTGTCGACGGCGGCCACGACGCCATGTTGCGGCCCATGCAGTTCTAAGCTCTTCATCGGCAGCGATATTTCGCGTAGTCTCCCGGCTTTGTGCACACGGATGCCGAGTTACGCATGTTCGCTACGATTACACCGGTCATCGTTCCCATCGTTGCCTGCATAGTGTTGGGTATCTGGTGGGGGCGCAGCCAGCCCAGTTTCCCTAACGGTTTTGTCGGCGACCTGGTCATGAAGATCGGGGCGCCGGCGTTGATTATTGGCACCCTGGGTGCCACCGATTTGGCTTTCTCTGCTTTGCTGGAAGTGGCGCTCGCGGCCTTGGTGCTGATGTTGATCACTGCCATTCTTGCAGTGCTGGTATGCACGATATGTGGCTGGCCGGTGCGCGATATTGGTGTGCCGCTGGTGGCGGGCAACTCCGGGAATATGGGCTTGCCCCTGTGCCTGTTTGCGTTTGGGCCAGAAGGTCTCGCGTTATCGCTGGGCGTATTTGTTTTGTTCAGCCTTATCCATTTTTCATTGGGAACGGCGATTCTTACCGCCTCAGTGCCAGGAAGAGCTCTACTGCGCTCGCCGCTGATCTGGTCGGGATTGCTGGCCATCGTGTTAATAGCGTTTGAAGTGGAATTTTCAACCACGGTGGGTAATACCCTGAATTTGCTTGGTGGTATGGCAATACCATTGATGCTGCTGACGCTCGGGGTGTCTCTGGTGGAACTGAAGTTACGTGATGCGGCCACGGCTCTGGCGATGGGGGCCGCCCGGATTGGCGTTTCCCTTACCGCCGGTGTCATCACGGTAATGGTGCTGGAGTTGGAGGGTGTGCTGCGCGGTGTGATCCTGTTGCAGGCGGCGACACCGGCAGCTGTCTTCAATTATCTGCTGGCCCAGCAGTACCGGCGCAGCCCGGAAGCGGTAGCGGGGCTGGTGATGGCATCAACGGTTATCAGTTTTGCGACAATACCGTTGGTGGTTGGGTTTCTATTGTGATTCAGCGGCAGCCCATTGGGTGCCGTAGCGCCAGCAGGCAGCGCACGCTTTAGATGAGGCAGTAGAAAGCGACTTAATAAAAGCCGCGCTTATCCTGGATTTCATCCACAATCTTTGCCGCGTTGTCATAGACCGTTGCTACCTTTACGTCCACCCCTGCTTCAACTCGGCGAGAGATCATCGTAATCGGAAACACAAACTCCCGTTTGCCAGGGATTTCCAGCGCGCGGCTACGACCGAGGTTGTCGAGGTAGATCGTCCAGTACAAGCCCTTTTCCTTGCGCAGAATCTCACCCAGGATCATTCCCATGCCCTGAAGCTTCGCGGTTTCGTCCGGTTTGACGAGCTTGCGGTCAAGCAGGGCCTGCAAAACAGTCAGATCATTGTATTTGTTGCCGTTGAACTGGCGGCCCAGCTCCAGGCGGGCGATGTCTTCGAGCGCACCAATTTGGGTTTCCATGTAGCGCCGATCCATCTCTGAGGGTGCTTCTGTACGGAAATTCTCACCTGTCGCAAGGGCAGGCAGCAGTGCCAGCATCAAACTCATTAACAGTCGCATGGTAGACCTCCTTACTACATACCTTTGCGTTAGACCGGATTTTAGGCGCAGAGTTTAGGCGATGCCAGTAAATCCGGGCTATGCGCGCAAAAGTCGCTTGAGCTTGGGCAGACCCGCCATTACCATTAGCGCCTTGCTTGATTTGGGAGATGTTACATGATTACCGGCAGTATGGTCGCGCTGGTGACGCCGATGCTCGAAGATGGCAGTCTGGACTGGCAAGCCCTTGCCAATCTACTGGACTGGCACATCGAAAGTGGCACCGACGCCATTGTGGCCGTAGGTACAACGGGCGAGTCGTCAACACTCGATGTGGATGAGCACTGTGAAGTGATTCGCAGCGTGGTTGCCCGCGTCGGTGGTCGTATTCCGGTTATCGCCGGTACCGGCGCAAACTCCACTACAGAAGCGATCGAGCTGACCGTAGCGGCCAGCAAGGCCGGCGCCGACGCCTGTCTTCTAGTGACGCCGTATTACAACAAGCCGACTCAGGAAGGCCTGTATCAGCACTACAAGAAAATTGCGGAAGCCGTTAATATCCCGCAGATTCTGTACAATGTGCCGGGTCGCACAGCCTGTGATCTGAGTAACGAGACAGTTTTTCGGCTGGCAGACATTGATAACATCGTCGGCATCAAGGATGCCACCGGCGATATGGTGCGAGGAAAAGCCCTGATTGAGGGCGTTCGCGGCCGAATGGCTGTGTATTCCGGCGACGACGCGACAGCCATGGAACTGATGCTGATGGGCGGGGTCGGAAATATCTCCGTGACCGCCAATGTGGCACCGGTGCAAGTGGCGCAGATGAGTAAGGCCGCTATTGCGGGTGACCGCGAGCTGGCAGATAAACTTAATAAACCCATAGACATTCTTCACCACAAGCTGTTTCTCGAAGCCAACCCCATACCGGTGAAATGGGCGCTCTATGAAATGGGGCGCATGGATAAAGGTATTCGATTGCCGTTGACGCCGCTCGGTGAGTGGGCGCGTGACGAATTGCGCGAGGCTTTGAAAGCAGCGTCTGTATTGTGACCTCAGGAAACCGAATGAAGCAGATCTGGATACTGTTACTGGGTGTGGCCGTAGCGAGTGGCTGTACCTGGCGCGATCGCGCCAATGACTACCGCCAGGCCTCGCTGTCCAAGCCACTGGTGTTGCCGCAGGGTATCAGCGGCTCCGCCCTGCATGATAGCTACCGGGTGCCGGGCATTGAGTCCCATGTGGTCTTGCCGGGAGAATTCGCAGTTCCGAAGCCGGATCCTTTGGTTAAAGATTCCGATCAGGGTGTGGTGCGCGTTCAGAAAATGGGCGACGACCGCTGGATTTTGCTGGATGGCACGCCGGGTCAGATCTGGCCGCGATTGCGCGGCTTTTTGAATCTTGGCGGCTTTCCAGTGGCCCGCACCGACGCGGTGAACGGCCTGATAGAAACAGGTTGGGTTCAACCCAAGGGCGATTTACCTCGCGAGAGATTCCGTTTCCGGATCGATCAAGGGGTGCAGCGTGGCACCAGTGAAATACATGTGCTGCAGTCGGTGGTAGAAAACGATCAGGGTCAATGGTCGCGCGGCTCATTCAGTGAGCAGCGTGAACAGGCAATGACCATGGCACTGGCGCAGTATCTCGCAGATTCAGAAGCAGCGAGCAGCGTATCCATGTTGGCGGAGCGCAATGTGGATGCCGGCGGCAAAATCTTCCTGGAGGGAGGCAGTGATCCACATATTCGGCTACTGCTTCCCTATGAGCGCGCCTGGGCGTCACTGGCAAACGCGTTGGAAAAATCCGGTTTTATCATCGATGATCTGAACCGCAGTGAGGGACGCTACTGGGTCACAATTGATACCGACGCTGATAGCAGCCTGTGGTTCCGTCGCCTGGTGAAAGATGAAGATGTCAAAGGTGGCAGTTTTATCGTGGATATGGGTCAAGTTGAAGGCGGCGAGATTCAGATCCGGGTTACTGCAAAGGATAAAAGCGAAAGCAATGCAGCGATCCTGGATCGCGTGCTGAAGCAGATAAAGGGCTTTATTTCCTAAGCGTTATACTTTCAATAAACAACGGCGGCACCATGCGTTTTGCTTCTCTGGGTAGCGGCAGTCGAGGCAACGGCACATTGCTGGAAAGTGACTCGACCTGCCTGCTGGTTGACTGTGGCTTTACCATGCGCGAGACCGAGCGGCGCATGGCGAGGCTCGGTCGGCAGGTGAGTGATCTCAGCGGCATACTGGTAACACACGAACATTCGGATCACATCAAAGGGGTTGTGCCACTGGCGCGCAAGTATGGTTTGCCTGTGTATGCAACGCACGGCACCGCCCAGTACGATGGTATGGCCAAACTGCCCGGCCTGCACGAAGTGAATACCCACGGGACGTTTCAGGTGGGGGATATCGAGGTTTCCGCGGTGGCGGTGCCTCACGATGCCCGCGAACCCTGCCAGTATGTCTTCTCTCACCGCAATCGTCGTTTCGGTCTGCTAACGGATCTGGGTAGCATTACCCAGTTCGTGGTTGAGCAGTACCGCAATTGCGATGCCCTGGTACTGGAATTCAATCACGACAGTGACATGCTCGCCTATGGGCCTTATCCGCCCAGCCTGAAGCGGCGTGTTGGTGGCGACTGGGGGCATCTGAACAATAGGCAGGCGGCGCAGTTGCTGTCGCAGCTTGAATTGTCGCGTCTCCAGCATATTGTTATGGCTCATATAAGCGAAAAGAATAATACCGTGGCGTTGGCAGAAAGGGCGCTGGGCACGGTGCTGGAGTCGGGTGATGCCGCGATTTCGGCGGATCAGGAAAGTGGCTTTGATTGGCTGGCCATTGCCTGAGCGCAACGGCGCAGCGGGTTTGCAGCGCTCCGGGGCGTTGCGCCCCGGAGCCGTTCTTGCTAGTCGATCAGGCCGTATTGATCGCGCAGTATCTCGATAATTTCGGCTTTGGGGTTTTCCGACAGCTCGAGTTTTTCGCCGGTGATTTTCTCGGCAATACCCACGTAGGTTTTTGACACTTCCATCAGGACGGATTCCGGCAGAGCGTTGTCGCGTGCCAGGGCTTTGCGCTCTTCCATTCGGTCCTTGTTTAGCAGGATATCCGAATCCGGGAAGTGGCTCAGCAGCAATTGGCGGAAACCCTCTTTCGAGTTCTCGATGATTTTTCCGTCGCGGTAGGATGCGCCATCCCAAATGCGAGAAGAATCAGGGGTGCCCACTTCATCCATGTAGATCAGCTTTTCGTTGCCGGCCTTGTCGGTGACGTAGCCAAACTCAAACTTGGTGTCCACGAAGATCTGATCCAGCTTGGCCAGTTCATCGCTGATTACGTTGAAGCCTTCTTTAAGCAGCTTTTCGTAGAGGTCGATATCGCCCTTGCTGGCGAAATTAAAGGCTTCAAAATTGTCTTCAATGTTGGCGCGGGTGATGTTCACATCGTCCTGCGCGGGTACACCGGGAATGCCTTCGAGGATGCCCTTGGTGGATGGGGTGATCAGCAGCTCGGGCAGCTTCTGGTCTTTTTTCAGACCTTCAGGCACTTCAATGCCGCAGAATTCGCGCTCGCCTTTGGCGTAGGAGCGCCACATGGAGCCGGTGATGTACTGTCGAGCGATCGCTTCAATCATTACCGGACGGGCTTTTTGCACAATCCAGACAAAGGGGTGGGGAATGTCGAGGATATGGCTGTCGGCGAGACCGTTCTCACGGAACAGTTTGAACCAGTGGTTGGAAATGGCGTTCAGTGCGGCGCCTTTGCCGGGTACGCCATTCATGCCGCCTTCGCCGTGCCAAACGCACTCAAATGCCGAGATCCGGTCGCTGATTACCATGATGGCCAGCGGCGCATCCGCAGCAACGTCATAGCCTTTTTCCTGGATCAGGCGGCGGCTGTCAGCGTCGGATAACCAATACACGGAGCGAACTTTGCCGCTGTGAACAGGTGCGTCGGTACGGATCGGCAGATCATTGTTTACCGCCAAAACTTTATCGGCAAGACTCATATTGATTTGTCCTGTAGTCATTCCCGCCGGGGTTGCCGGCTACGAGATCAGTCAAAGAGTTACGAGCCAGAAAACCCCATGGCTTTCAGGGTGTTGGGGTCAGCTGACTTCAGTGAGCCGGCGATTTTAGCAGATATCCACAGGCATGCCATAGTGGGCGGGCGGTCGTAATCTTGGTGTGGGCGGCTGTCAACGCCCGGTGCCGGTTGCGCGGTTGTCGCTCGCGGGCTCTAGCACTTGGCGCTCCCAGTCCTTGGGCGTCTTCCACTTCTTGTTACTCATCCACCAGGTGGTCGGCTGTTCGCGGATTGAGCGCTCGCAGGCCTGAATAAAGCGTTCCAATATCTCGGTGCCACCGGCGCTGTGGGGCGGTTCAGCCAGAATCTCCCAGCGAATACTGTAGCGTCCCCGGCTTAAGCGTCTTGGGTGGACAAATACAACCACGGCCTGCGTGGCTTCAGCGATAGCCTGAGGCCCATAGTAAAATGGAGCCTGTTGACTGAAGAAGGGGTGCCAAAAGCGTTTTTCCCGGCTAATGGGAGACTGGTCTGCCGCGAGCAGTATGGCGCGGAAGGATTTGCGCAGGCGCAGTATTTCCCGGCCGGTGCTTTTCATTGCTACTGGTTTGCCAAATCGCGCGCGGCCGGCTTTGATAAATGCGTCTACGTGTGGGTTATGCAGCGGCTTGTAAACACCCGCTACTGGACATGGCAGTGCCATGCAGATGCTGCCCACAAGCCATTCAATATTGCTTTGATGCAGGGTGAGTATCAGCATCGATTGCTCACGCTCGATGTAGGGTTGCAAGCATTCGGGGTTTTCCACATGAACCCGTTCGCGAATCTCCTCTTCGCTCATCGTGAAACCCTTCAGAGTTTCCACGGCAGCTTCGGCAAAATAGCGTTGGAAATCCCGTTTGATCTTTTTCTTCTCAGCGGCAGTGGCGTCGGGGAACATAATGCCGAGGTTTCGCTCTATGACCTTGCGGCGATAGCCAGCCACATTAAAAGCCAGTACGCGCAGCACGGCGGCCAGAGCGTAGAGAACAGGAAAAGGCAGGTGTGATAGTGCTTTAATCAGACGGGTCATGGGGCTTTGTATAGATGGTTTAAGGGGCTGTACTGCGTGGCCAGAGCGCGTATAGTAACGGAAAATTCATAAAGACTCTTTATAATGTTGGGCCGGTGTCAGTTGTCGCGTACGCCGTCACCCGATGGGGTGACCGAACTATGACGCGGATGCCGCAGTGCGACCGGTTTGGCGGTCAGCCGGTGCAGAAAGAGATACAGGTTTTATGCAGATAATTCAACGTTGGGCTCCCTGGGTCACCGGATTGTTGCTTGCGGTGGCAGGCTGGCTGACGGCCCTGCTGTGCTGGGAGTTAGTCGGCCTGGCGACAGCTGATCGCACGCCGATAAATTTCGCGCCACCCCCAGCGACCAAAATACACGATAGTAGTCCGTCCTATGACCTCAACGCGGTGGTCAGTGTGCCGCTGTTTGGTGAAGCCAACAAGGCGGTGATCGCACCTGTAGTAAGTGACGAGGTCAAACGCAGCAACCTGCGCATCAATCTGCTGGGTGTTGTGGCTGGCGGTGATCAGGGGGTGGCGATACTCAAGCACGATGGCAAGGAGTACGCCTATAAGGTAGGCGACCGGCTGGATGTGAGTGAAACCATCACGCTTGCGGCTGTCGAGGCTGAATATGTGATTATCTCCCGAGCGGGCGGCAACGAGAAAATTGAGCTGGAGCAGAGCCGTCGCTCCGGAACGAATGATATCCGAGTGGTTCAGCGTGGGGGAGGGCAGCGAACCCAGAATATCAACCTGAATGATCCGTCCATAAGGCGGCTGGTGGGTGATCCCCGGCAGACGCTGAACAATAATCCGCTGCGGCTGACCCGTTATATATCGGCTAACCCATATGTGCAGGGCGGTAAAACCGTAGGCTTTCAGGTGCAGGCAGGTCGTGACAAACGCCTGTTCGGACAGCTGGGACTGCAGGGCGGTGATGTCGTTACCAGTATAAATGGTCTGCGCGTAGGTGAAGCGCCGGTCAGCGATCTGTTAAACTCCGTGAATTCCAGTCAGACCGTGGAGGTGGAAATCCTCCGCAACGGTCTGCCACAGACAATAAGATTGAATTTATGATGAAAAAATCCTGGCTGGCTGCCGGCCTGCTGGCGTCGGCGTTGAGTGTTTCTGTGCTGCCGTCTTTTGCTGTCGCAGAAGAAACCTTTGAGCTGGACATGCGTGGTGTTGATATTCGCGAGTTTATCAATACGGTGTCCAAGCTGACTGGCAAAACCATCGTAGTGGACGAGCGCGTCAAGGGTGATGTGAACATCAAAAGCCCGCGACAGCTAAGCCGCTCCGAACTTTACGAAGTCTTCTTGCTGCAGCTTGGTGTCAGTGGTTTCTCCGTCGTGGATATGGGCAGCGGCATTCTTAAAGTCATACCCAATCAGGCGGCCAAAATTGAGGGTATTGAAGTACAGGTCGACGGTGATGAACCGCTGCAGAGCGAATCAATCATCACGCGGATCGTGCAGGTGCAAAATGTTGACGTGGACAAGCTGATTCCGTCGTTGCGCCCCCTGATCGACAACCGTACCGGTGTTATTACGCCTTACAGCGCCTCAAACGTGATCCTGATTACTGATCGTGAATCCAATGTTCGTCGCCTGTTGCAGATTATTCAGCAGGTGGATCGCGCCGATTCGCAATCCATGGAAACTGTGCCGCTGACCAATGCCTCCGCCAAGGAGCTGGAGCGTATCCTTACCAAGCTGATTAACGATCAGGCCAAAGAGCAGGGAACGCCGAAGCCGATTATCACCTCGGATTTGCGTACCAATACGCTGGTGATTTTTGGGGATAACAATTCTCGCGCTTACTTAAAGCGGCTGATTCGCGAACTCGACAGTGAAGTTAAAACCTCATCTAACGTGCGGGTACATTACCTGCGATACGCTAAGGCCGAAGAAATGGTGCCGGTGTTGAAAAGCGTTAGCGAAGCCATGCTGAAGCAGGAAGGCGAGCGTGAGGCGGTCAGCAAGAGCAACATCAATATTGAAGCCCACGAGCAGACTAACTCCGTGGTGTTGTCTGGTAGCCCCCATATTATCCGTAATCTCGCGGATGTGATTTCCAGTTTGGATATTCGTCGGGCGCAGGTGTTGGTTGAAGCCATCATTATTGAACTGACAGATCGCCGCGCGAAAGAGCTGGGTGTGCAGTGGCTGTTCCGTGGAGACCCGAATGGCACGGCGCCGATTGGTGGTATTAATTTCGGTTCCACAACACCTGCAGGCATTTTCAATGTGGCTGGTGCGGCAAGTGCCGGTGGCGATGCGCTCGG
>NZ_JBFJTH010000056.1:0-20958 GCF_041625495.1 Litorivivens sp.
ATCGTTTGCCTTCGTCTTTATCTAAAGTGGGAGCCAGCCTTACGGTAAATCAGCCCCGTGCTTTTACTGGTGCTCACTTGCACTCATCAACCTGCCAGAGATTCAACCCGGATGCGCACTACTTCTTCAGCAATGCTATCGAGCGCCTGAATCTGCTCCACAGCGCTCATCAAGGCTTTTTCCTGAGCAATGTTGGTCAATAGAATCACTGGCACGTGATCAGCGCCTTCTGCTGGCTGCTTCTGAATCAACGCTTCAATGCTGATGCCCGCATTGCTGAGAATCTGGGCAATTTGCGACAACACGCCCGGCTTATCGAGCGCAGACATTCTCAAATAGTAGGCGCTGTGTACATCCTCGATGGCCATAACCGGATGATCACTCAAGGTATCAGGATGGAACGCCAGATACGGTACACGATGCTGAGGCTCTGCCGTGAGCGTACGCGCCACATCGACCACGTCAGCCACCACGGATGAGGCGGTAGGTTCGCTACCCGCACCGGGGCCGTAATAAAGCGTTGGGCCAACCGCATCGGCCTTGACCAGAATGGCATTCATCACGCCATTTACATTGGCGATCAGGCGTTTTTCAGGGATCAGGGTGGGATGTACCCGCAGTTCAATACCCCTGTCATCGCACCGCGCGATACCCAGATGCTTGATCCGGTAGCCCAGCTCTTCTGCGTAGTTCACGTCGTCAGTAGAGATGCGGGTAATACCCTCGGTATATACCTTGTCAAATTGCAACGGTATGCCAAACGCGATAGACGCCAGAATGACCAGCTTGTGAGCGGCGTCGATACCTTCCACATCAAAGGTGGGGTCTGCTTCGGCATAACCCAGTGCCTGAGCCTCTGCCAGCACATCGGCGAAATCACGCCCCTTTTCACGCATTTCCGTGAGGATGAAATTCCCGGTGCCATTGATGATGCCAGCCAGCCACTCCACCTGGTTGGCCGCCAGCCCTTCACGCAGGGCCTTGATAATCGGAATACCGCCGGCAACTGCCGCTTCAAACGCCACGCTGACGCCTTTTTCCTGAGCGGCTGCAAATATCTCGTTTCCGTACTCGGCAATCAACGCCTTGTTGGCCGTAACCACATGCTTGCCGTTGGCAATAGCCTCGAGAATCAGCTCGCGCGCAACCGTGGTGCCGCCAATAAGTTCCACCACTACATCAATATCGGGATTACGGGCTACATCGAAAATATCGCGAGTGATCGGCACATTACCGGTATCGCATGAGGGGTTATCGCGGCGCGCTCCAATCTGGGCTACCACAACATCAGCTCCCACCCGGGCGCGAATGGAATCGCGATTACGCGTCAGAACATTAAACGTACCGCTGCCCACGGTACCCAAACCACAAATGCCTACCTTGACGGGATTCAAGCTGCCTCTCCTCGCTGCGCACGTATGTCCGGCCATTGCCGGACGGCGAAAATTAAGGCGCGTATTCTAGCTTGATTTGGGAGGTATTACACGCGGGAGGGGCGCGATCGACGGCCGATTCTGCCCATTCAGGGCGAGATATCGAAGCCCCCGTTTTCGCAGCGGCGATCAGACAACCGATGGCTGACCGTCTTCGCGCATCATCCGCTTGATATTCCGCAGGGCCTGGCGGGTTCGCTGTTCATTCTCAATCAGGCCAAATCGCACATAGCCTTCACCGTATTCACCAAAACCAATGCCCGGCGACACTGCAACCTTCGCCTCTACCAGCAACTTTTTGGCAAATTCCAACGAACCTAATGCGCGATAGGCTTCTGGAATAGGCGCCCAAACAAACATCGTCGCTTTCGGCGGTGTCACTGTCCAACCCAGATCATTAAGCCCCTGGCAGAGTACATCGCGACGTTTCTGGTAGAGCTGGCGTATTTCTTCCACGCAAGCCTGATCCGCTTCAAGCGCGTGAATAGCTGCCACTTGGATAGGGGTGAACATGCCGTAATCGAGATAGGACTTCATTCTTGCCAGAGCGGCGATCAGCGTTCGGTTGCCACAACAGAAACCCACGCGCCAGCCGGGCATATTGTAGCTTTTGGACAGGGAGAAAAATTCGACGGCTATATCCTTGGCTCCCTCCACCTGCAAAATAGACGGCGCTTGATACCCGTCGTAGACAAGGTCGGCATAGGCAAGATCCTGAACCACCCAAATTTCGTGCTCTCGGGCTACTTTGACAACCTTCTCGAAAAACGCCAACTCGACACAATGCGTCGTGGGATTGGCCGGGAAGTTCAATACCAGCATCTTTGGTTTGGGCCAGCTGTTGCGGATGGCCTGCTCCAATTCCTCGAAAAAACTGCTTTCGTCACTCATCGGCACGTGGCGGATATCGGCGCCTGCGATCACAAAGCCGTAGGGGTGGATTGGATACGAGGGGTTGGGCACCAGAATCGCATCACCCGGCCCGGTTGTCGCCAGCGCCAGATGGGCCAGCCCCTCTTTGGACCCCAGTGTCACTATCGCTTCTGAGTCGGGATCGATAGCAACGTCGTAGCGCCGCCGATACCAGTCGCTGATCGCCTTGCGCAGCCGGGGAATACCCCGCGACTGGGAATAGCGATGGGTATCGCTCCGCTGGGCGGTCTCGGTCAACTTGTCGACGATATGCTGCGGCGTTGGTTGATCCGGGTTACCCATCCCAAAATCAATCACATCCTCGCCGCGCGCCCGTGCCGCTTGCTTCAACTCACCAATGATATTAAAGACATAGGGCGGCAGTCGGCTGATACGGCTGAATTGATCCTGCACGGGCGTTCCTTAAAGAGTGACAGTAATAGTTATTTCCCTTCAATCGCCACGCGAGCCAAGTCGCCTGCCGGCATATAGCCAGGGACCAGCTCACCGCGCGTAGTGATAATAGCCGGCGTTCCGGTCACACCCATCTCACCACCCAGCATATACTGGTCAGTCACCGGGTTATCACAGGTTGCCGTCGGAATGCTCTGGTTGTTTTTTAGTTTGGTAAGCGCATCCTGGCGATCCTTGGCGCACCAGGCAGAAACCATTTTCGGCGTGGTTCTGGATTGATCACCGCGCGGCAGATCGCGCGGATAGGCAAGATAGCGCACTTCAACACCCAATTTATTCAGCTCAGGAACCTCATTGTGCAGCTTGCGGCAATAGCCACAATCGACATCGGTAAACACGTAGATAGCACTTTTGGTTTTACCCTCTGCCGGGAAAACTATCATCTCGTCATTGCTGACCCGAGCCATACGTTGCTTTCGGAACTCTTCGCGCTCACGCTCTGCGATATTCACAAAACCACCGGGCGCCAGTTGGTACAGATCGCCGGTAATAAAAAACTTGCCGTCTTCCGTGGCGTAGACCGTTGGGCCATCTTTGAGCCGAACCTCGTAAAGCCCCTGAACATCGCTGGCTTTCACGCTTTCGAGCTGAATATCCGGACGGCTCTTGCCGAAAGCCTGACGGATGGTTTCGGTCGGCGAAGCGGCCTGTACCGACAGTGCCAATAATGCTGCACCGAGAATGCCGGCACGAAGAAGAAATTGAATCATGAAAAAAACCTTTCAGTTCTAGGATTAACAGTTTGGAAAGCAGAAACCTGAAACAGTTCCGAAGGGCAATTAACCCCGAGGGTGATGCTGCTGGTGCAATTGCTTCATTCGCTCTCTCGCAACATGAGTGTATATCTGTGTGGTGCTCAGGTCACTATGCCCCAACAACAATTGGACAACCCGCAGATCCGCACCGTGATTGATGAGATGTGTAGCGAAGGCGTGCCGCAGGGTATGTGGCGACAGGTTAACCCGAATGTTCGCGCGCTGCGCGTAAACCTTTACCCTGTGCCAGAAAGTCTGACGCGTCATCAGGGTCCCGCGCCGGCTCGGAAACAGTACATCCCCGGTACGCGTCAGTTCTGCACGGCCCCTAGACAGATATTGCTGCAGCCAGTACAGCGCCTCTTCCCCCATCGGCACCAAGCGCTCCTTACTACCCTTACCCATGACCTTGACCACACCCTGATGCACATTGAGCTGATGCAGGCTCAGGCCCACCAGTTCAGACACCCTCAATCCAGTAGCGTACAGCAACTCCAGCATCGCCTTATCGCGAAGCTCCAGCGCAACGGAGGTATCAGGCTGGGCCAGCAGGGCATCAACGTCTTCTTCACTCAGGGATTTAGGTAGGGGACGGCCGATACGGGGCGAATCAATATTCACCGTTGGGTCGACACTGATCCGGTTTTCTCGCACAAAATAGCGATAAAATCCGCGTAGGCAGGACAGCATCCGCGCCGAACTGCGCACCGATTGCCCTCGCCGTGCCAGCTCCCCAAGCCATTCCAACAGGTCGGCACCGGTAGCACGCAGCACCTCTACACCTTTAGCCTCGAGCCAACGCTCAAACTGCACCAGATCGCGACGATAGGACGCCAGCGTGTTATCGCTAAGGCCCTTTTCCAGCCAGATGGCGTCCAGGTACTGATCAATAGCTTGTGTCATGCGAGGAGTTTAGCCGCGCGCGCCAGTCTCGCAAAGCGCCGATCGCGAAAAAGACGCGGTCAAAACGACCACACCAGCGGTATCAGCCCTATCGTGATCACTGCCGCGACGATACTCATGGGCACCCCAAGACGCAGGTAATCCACCAGACTGTATCCCCCCGGCCCCATCACCATCAGGTTAGTTTGATATCCCAACGGTGTCATAAAACTGGCGCTAGCAGCAAACATAATGGCAAAGACAAAGGGTACCGGACTGACACCTAACTGCTCGGCAATACCGGTGGCAATTGGAAACATCAACACAGCGGCAGCGTTATTGGTAACCACCTCGGTAAACAACGCGGTCACCACATAGATTATTGCAAGCGCCAGCCAGGGATTCTCCAAGCCAGAACTGAGCAGTCCGCTCACCAGCCAGCGCGCAGTACCACTGACTTCCATCGCAGTGCCCACCGCAAACGCGGCGCCGATTACCAGCAGCACCTGCAGGTTAACACTCACGTACTGGCGAGCTCTGTTGAGAGATACGCAACCCGCCAAAAGCAATGCGGAAGCGGCCAAGGCTGCAGCCTCCACCACCGACAACCAACCCACAAGGTTAATCAACACCATGGCAACAAGGATAGCCACAGCCAACGGAGCTTTAGCGAAATCCGGCGGTGAAGAATCACTCAAAGGGCTCACCAACAGAAAATCCCGCCGAAATTGATACTGTTCTACGAAGCTCTCACCAGTTTCCAGTAACAGGGTGTCGCCCACCCGTAAAACTGTCTCACCCACCTTACCTGCCAGGCGTTGCCCGTCCCGACTAATACTCAAAATGGCCGCTTGATAGCGGGTGCGAAACGCGCCCTCCTTCACCGAAGTATTGATAGCCGGAAACTCTGGGCCGATCACCACCTCCACCAAGCAGCGCTGGTGATGATAGAGCGAAAGTTTGTGCGCGCCGCCATGTGCGGGCACCAGCCCCTGTATCCGCTGCAACTCTCGGGCGCACTCAGGCGCGCCGACAAAGGTCAGAGTATCCTCTGCTTCCAGCAACATATCTGGCGAGACAGCCGTAAACAGGTTCCCGCCGCGCTCAACCTCCGTCAGATAGCCGTAGGTTAGATTGCGCAGTCCCGCCGCTTCGATCGACCGATTCAGCAGCGGACTGCCTGGCGGGATTCGCATTTCCACCCAATACTCCCGCGCTTTTTCAGCCTGGGTCACAAAACTCTGTTTTTCACGCAGCAGGCGCGGTGCAAAAAAAACTAGAAACGTCGCGCCGACGGCGAACAGCGGTATACCAACCGGCGCCAGATCGAAAATACGAAATCCAGGGTTGCCCTGTTGCTGCCACAAGCCATCGACGACCAGGTTCGTACTGGTACCAATCAGAGTGCACGTACCCCCAAGAATCGCTGCATAGCTCAACGGCAAAAGTAATTGCGAGGCAGAAAACCGCAGGCGCTGCGCCCACTCCTGAACTGCCGGAATCATCATTGCCACCACCGTGGTGTTATTCAAAAAAGCGCTGAGGATACCGGCAGGGAAAATGAGTCGACTCTGGGCACCGCGTGCGGATGTCGGCCGACCCAGCAACACCCGAGACACCCAGTAAATAGCCCCCGTGTCGCGCAATGCCGCAGCGACAACATACAACAGGGCAACCGCAATAAGCCCCGGATTGGAAAAACCCGCCAAGGCTTGTGAAACGTTAATAACATCACTGAGGAGCAAGACCAGAAGGGCGCCCAGCATGATTGCATCAGCCGGCAGTCGATTGGAAACAAGAGCCAAAAAAACAGCCAGCAGAACCAGAAGTGTCAGAGCAATTTGTAACGTCATGAAAAGCGCACTCCAAAGCACGCCAATGAGCAGATGACGCGCATCGTAGAGCCACCCGCCACGAAAAAGACAATACCGTTTCGCTATATCAATATGCTAAAAACCGGGGTCGTATCGAATATTTTTTGAGCTGCACAAAAAATACTCGATACGACCCCGGTTATGCGGCATAAAAAAAGGCACATCCTTGCGGAGGTGCCTTTTGACAAGCAGCTTTCGCGGCTTATTTTGTGTCGAGCTTTTCCTTGATACGCGCTGCCTTGCCGCTGCGCTCGCGCAGGTAGTAAAGCTTGGCTTGGCGCACATCACCACGACGCTTGACGGTAATGCTGTCAACCAGCGGGCTGTGCGTCTGGAAAGTACGCTCAACGCCTACACCGTGAGAAATTTTACGAACTGTGAAAGCCGAGTTGATGCCACGATTGCGCTTGCCCAGCACAACACCTTCAAACGCCTGCAGACGCTCGCGGTTACCTTCTTTAACCTTCACCTGAACTACAACGGTGTCGCCAGGGCTGAATTCCGGCAGGTCCTGCTTGATCTGCTCCGCGTTCAGTTCCGCGATAATTTTGTTGCTCATGGCATGCTCCTCAATAAAGTCATAGCTTCACAGCTATTGGCTAGTCTGCTCGCCTTGATACTCGGCTAACAGCTTTCGTTGCTCATCGTTTAGCGTCACTTTTTCCAGTAAATCCGGGCGACGCTCCCAGGTTCTTGCCAGCGCCTGTTTCAGCCGCCAGCGTCGAATTCTTTCATGATCACCACTGAGCAGCACCGCAGGTACCTGCTCACCCCGGTAGTGTTCCGGGCGGGTGTAGTGCGGGCAATCCAAAAGCCCATCCACAAAGGAGTCTTCCACCGCCGATAGCTCATGCCCCAGTACTCCGGGCAGAAGACGGGCGACTCCGTCTATCATTACCATGCCGGCCAGCTCACCGCCGCTCAACACGTAATCACCGATCGACCACTCTTCGTCGACTTCCGCCTGAATTAGGCGCTCATCCACGCCTTCATAGCGACCGGCCAGTAAAATCCATTCTTCGCGCTGTGCCAATTCTGCCAATGCAGCCTGATCCAGCGTTCGCCCCTGCGGTGACAGATAAGCCACACGGGCTTTTGGCAATGCCTGCCGGGCTGCGCCAATGGCGTCACTCAGCGGCTCAGTCTTCATGACCATGCCTGGCCCACCGCCGTAGGGCCTATCATCTACCGTCTGGTGACGGTCGTGGGTGAAATCCCGAGGGTTCCAGCTATCAAGTGTCAGCAAGCCATTCTTGATGGCGCGACCGGTAACCCCGTAGTCTGTTACCGCTGACAGCATTTCCGGAAACAGGGTGATGAAACCAATTTTCACCGCCCTAAAACTCCGGATCCCACTCCACCACCATTGTGCCGGCGGCGAGGTCAATCTCCCTAATCACCTGGTCCGGCAGATAGGGAATCAGGCGCTCCCGATCATCTATACTGCCCTCACAGGGTGTTACTACCAGCACATCGTTGGCGCCAGTCTCAAGCAAGTGATCAACCTTGCCCAAAAGCAGGTTGTCTCGCCCTGCCTTGACAGACACCAGTAAACCTTCCAACTGATGCCAATAAAACTCGTCGCTGGGTAGCTCTGGCAATTCTTTGCGACTCACTGCCAGCTCACACCCAGCCAATTCCCTTGCCTGCTCCCGGTCTGCAACGCCATCCAGCGCAGCAATCAGGGTTTTACCGTGGCGCCGCCCTTCCAGAATCGTGACGGGCTGCCACTGTCCTGCACGCTTCAGGAACAAAGCCTCGTAATCGAGCAGGTTGGTCATGGGGTCGGTGAAGGAATACAGCTTCACCCACCCTTTGACACCATAAACCGTCGACACCTTGCCAACGGTAATCAGGTCATCCGACATATTCAGATGCCTGACGCTGAATTACGCAGCTTCCTGTTGCGCCTGGCCAGCTTCTTCAACCAGCTTGGCGACACGCTCAGACATTTTGGCACCCAGAGCAACCCAGTGCTCAACACGAGCGGTATCAACGCGCAGACGCTCTTCCTGACCACGGGCAACAGGGTTAAAAAAGCCCACGCGCTCGATAAAACGACCATCGCGAGAATTGCGGCTGTCGGTTACAGTCAGGTGGTAAAACGGACGCTTTTTGGAGCCGCCGCGTGACAAACGAATAGTTACCATGCTTTTGAATTTCCTACGGTTTTCGGCCAACTTCCAGGGAAGCCGGCCCATCTTCAAATCAGTTTCACAGCCCCAGCACTGAACAGGAGCCTTTAAAGGCGCGACATTCTACGGGAAAGCACATTGAAATGGAACGTTTTTTCACCCGCTGAACCCGGACAACCAGGTAACGCACGCCGCCGTCGTGCCAGGCGGCAATCAACCCCCGCTCCCAGGCCGGTTACATTCCGGGGAAACGACCGCCACCGCCCATACCACCGCCGGGGGGCATCATGCCTCCCATACCGCGCATCATATTGGCCATGCCGCCTTTTTTGGTCATTTTCTTCATCATTTTTTGCATCTGCTTGTGCTGCTTAAGCAGACGGTTAAGATCCTGCAGCTCGGTGCCGGACCCCAGTGTAATACGCCTCTTACGCGAGCCGTTTAGAAGATCCGGGTTACGGCGCTCAGCCGGCGTCATCGAGTCAATGATCGCCTCCATCCGCTTGAACATCTTGGTATCAATCTGCGACTGCGCCTGCTGAGCCATCTGCCCCATACCTGGCAGTTTGTCGAGCATGCCAGTGATACCACCCATGTTTTGCATCTGCTGAAGCTGATCCTTGAGATCCTCAAGATCAAACTTCTTGCCTTTCTTGATCTTCTTGGCGAGCTTCTCAGCCTTTTTCTTGTCGAGCTTCTGTTCCGCCTCTTCGATCAGCGAGAGAACATCGCCCATTCCAAGGATTCGCGACGCAATACGATCCGGATAAAAAGTCTCCAGAGCATCGGTTTTCTCGCCCACCCCAAGGAACTTAATCGGTTTGCCAGTGATATGCTTCACCGATAGAGCGGCACCACCACGCGAATCTGCATCCGATTTGGTCAGCACTACCCCAGTTAACGGCAGGGCGTCACTAAACGCTTTGGCGGTATTGGCCGCATCCTGACCCGTCATGGCATCGACCACAAACAAGGTCTCGATAGGTTTGACCGCGGCGTGCAGATCCTTGATCTCCGCCATCATGGCTTCGTCTACCGCCAATCGACCTGCGGTATCGATGATCAGCACGTCTTGAAACTTGAGCTTGGCCTCAGCCACCGCCGCGTTGGCAATATCTACAGGCTTTTGCTCAGCATGGCTTTCGAAAAAGGTCGCACCCACATCGGCAGCCAGGGTCTCCAGCTGTTTGATAGCAGCAGGACGATAAACGTCGGCACTGACCACCATGACCTTTTTCTTTTCTTTTTCTTTCAGATATCGAGCCAGCTTGGCAACTGAGGTGGTTTTACCCGCACCCTGCAAACCCGCCATCAGAATGATTGCTGGCGGCTGCGTGACAAAATTCAGGGGCTCAGCCTGGGAGCCCATAACGCGCTCCAGCTCTTCCTGAACAATTTTGACGAATTGCTGGCCAGGACTCAGGCTTTTGCTGACCTCCTGCCCGACCGCACGCTCGCGCACTATATCGACAAAATCCTTGACCACTGGCAGGGCAACATCGGCCTCTAACAGCGCCTTGCGCACTTCGCGCATGGTATCCTTGATATTGTCCTCGGTCAGGCGGGCCTGGCCGGTTACCGTGCGCAAGGTAGACGATAAACGTTCGGTTAAATTCTCAAACATGCCATTGTGCTCTCTTGCCAGTGCCGCTGCTCTGTCGACAGGGCCTTGTTAACACGCTTACAATCGTGCTCTAAAAATCGAAGGGCAGCATTATAGCGGACTAATCGCCGCAGCCCCACCGCTAACCACCGATTTGCCACGGTCCGACCTGAGGAACACTTGCCAATTATCATGAATACAGCTCTGAGTTTGCTGGCTATTACGCTCTACGCTATCGCAACCGTGCTGCTTTGGCAGGAAATTCGGCAAGGCCACGCTCGCTACAAACTCGCCCTGTTACTGGGCGTTGGCGCCATGTTCTGCCACGGTACCGCCAGTTTTGTGGGAATGATCACCCCAGCCGGCATGAATCTCCGCCTGACGGAAATGAGCGTTTTGATCAGCTGGTTCGTGGTGATGATTACCCTGATCAGTGGCATGCTACGCCCGCTATTGAATATCCTTGTGGTGATATTCCCGTTTACCGCCGCAGTGCTGATTATTACCTTACTGGTGGACACCCCAGCCCGCCTGCTAACCCAGCCTGGCGGCATGATGTTCCACATTATCCTGTCAGTGCTGAGCTACAGCGTCCTGACCATTGCCGCCATCCAGGCCATCGCATTAGCCATTCAGGAATACCGCCTTAAACACCACCAACTACGTGGCATCCTGAAGGCCCTGCCGCCACTGGTCACCATGGAAGAGATGCTGTTCGAATTGGTACTGATCGGCTTTGTACTGCTTACCCTGTCGATTGGCACTGGCTTATTCTATGTAGACGACCTATTTGCCCAACACCTGGTGCACAAAACCGCGTTCACGCTGGTGGCATGGGCCTGCTTTGGCATTTTGCTTATCGGGCGACACCGTATGGGTTGGCGCAGCCGCACCGCCATCCGCTGGACCCTTTGTGCTTTTGCCTTGCTATTGTTGGGCTATGTGGGCTCGAAATTCGTACTGGAAGTGCTGTTACACCGCATCTGAACTTGCCTGTCCGGGCGATTTTCTTCAAGATAGGCGCCCAACAACGATTACGGGGTTTACGGCTTCTTGAACGAGGCACCGCTGGGTTTTCTTTTCGGCCTGATTGGCTTTTTGATCCTCCTCTCTGGTTTCTTCTCTGGTTCTGAAACGGGCATGATGGCGCTAAATCGCTATCGCTTGCGTCATTTGAGCAAGAGTGGTCACAACGGTGCCCGCAAGGCCAGCAAACTGCTGGAGGAGCCGGAGAGCCTGATCAGCGCTATCCTGATCGGCAACAATCTGGTCAATAACCTGGCGGCCGCCACCGCCACGGTGCTCGCAATCCGGCTTTACGGCGACAAGGCCGTTGTACCAGCCTCCATACTGCTTACCTTGGTTTTCCTTATTTTTGCGGAAATCATCCCTAAAACCATCGCCGCGTATAAAGCTGAGGCGGTGGCATTCAAGGTGAGTTATGTTCTCACCCCGCTCAAAACACTGCTGCACCCAGTAATCTGGGTAATCAACCGCTTTATTCACGGTTTTTTGCGGCTCACCGGTTTCGAGGCGAAAAGCGACGCCGAACACCTGAGCATCGATGAATTACGCACCATCGTTGGCGAAGCTGGCCAGATGATCCCGCCGCGCCACCAGCATATGCTGATGAACATACTCGACCTTGAACAGGTCACCGTGGATGACATCATGATTCCCCGCAACGAGGTGTACGGCATTGATCTGGACGACGCACCGGAGATCATTCGCTCTCGCCTGCAGGAGTCCGAATTTACCCGCATGCCGGTATTCCGCGAAGACATCAACAATATTGTGGGCATCCTGCATCAGCGCGATGTGATCAGCAGCATCAACGCTCAGGGCGAAATTGACCTGAATAAGCTAATGGGGATCATCAAAGAACCCTACTTTGTGCCGGAAAGCACCCCGCTGCACACCCAGCTCTTTAACTTTCAGAAACACAAGCACCGCCAGGGAGTGGTCGTGGATGAATACGGTGTGGTGCAAGGCATCGTCACGCTGGAAGACCTGCTGGAAGAAATTGTCGGCGAATTCACCTCCAATCTGCTCGAAGATATCAATCAGGATATCGTGTCGCTAAAAGATGGCACCCACCGCATCGACGGCACCGCCACCATTCGCGACGTCAACAAATCACTGAAATGGGAGCTGCCCACCGATGGCCCCAAAACACTGAACGGGCTGCTATTGGAGCATCTTGAATCCTTCCCCGATGGCCCTTGCTGCGTGAAACTTAATGGCTGCCGCTTTGAAATTGAGGCTTTGAAAGACAATCGTATTGAAAGCGTTCTCGCCTGGAAACCCAGTAAAAAGACCAAGAAACGGAAAAAAACCTGAACCAGGCCTGTGCATTTTACACTTTGACGACGACGCACCTGTTCAGGTTTACTCAGGCCTTTCCTGAATCCTTTGCAGGGAGCGCGACAGATGAAGATAGATATTCCCGAATACATGCCAGACTGGATCAAGCAACATATCCAGCTCTACCTTGAAAACCCTGAAAAAGCCCACCTGTGGGATAGCAGCCTTGGCGGCGGTTCCGGCCTGTTGCACACTCTATTATTGATCACTCGCGGCCGTAAAAGCGGAGAACTGCGCCCACTGCCGTTGATTTACGGTGAAGACAACGGCAACTATATTGTTATTGCCTCAAAAGGCGGCTCACCGGATCACCCGGCCTGGTACCTCAATCTGCAGAGCACGCCCGAGTGCGAAATTCGTGTTGGCACCAAGCGCATGAATGCTCTGGCACGCTCTGCTGACGCTCACGAACGCCAGCATCTCTGGGAGAAAATGGCCAAGCTCTACCCACCCTACGACGACTACCAGCAAGCCGCCGGAGTGCGGGAAATCCCAGTAGTGATTCTAGAACCCCTTAACCGCTAACAGAGGTCACTAGCTGACGCAGCTAACGAGCGGCGCGACGCAACGTTCTTTTTATGGAATGCGAAATCGTAGTCCAATCGACTGGAAAAATAATGGGCAATGATTGTCCCTGACGCCACTGCGGGTTTAACCGCTCAAAATTCGCGGTCAGCGCTTGCGCCTCTTCGCTTCGCGCCAGGGATTCGGAGTCAGCCACATTCTGATTAATCACAACACCACGTTCCGGCTGCCAGTCGCGGCCAAAATAGTGACCGGCAAATTCGTGCAAAGCCTGGCGTTCCCAAGGTGTGGTTTTAGCATCATGCAATGCTCGAACATTACCCGTCGATCGCGCCAGTGAAACATAGCTTTGCGGGAAGGCGGTGGTAACGAAATACAGATGTCGCAGGCCATGCCTACGAAAAACCCGCGGCAGAATCAGCCAGGGAGCAATCAGCGTTTTGTAGTGCCCACGATAGGTTTTATCAAAGTAAAAATATTTCGAATACAGCAGTATGCCGCGACGCCCCGCATGATCCACCGGTCGCTGCGCGATGGTAAAGAAGCCACCTAGCTTTCCATCTGACCCATGAAACGATGCCACAATCGAATCATCTGCACTCACAAACTTACGAAAATAAGCCTGATCTTCTGACTCGGTTCGGGCCAGCGATACATAGCGCCGCCGCAATGCCCAGAGCTCCAATACCAGCTCGTCGGATAAGTCTGGCCCGTCTGTCAGACGTATCTTCAACGGTTTTGCCACTGCTCGCTCTCCAGCTAATCAGCTTATGTTGTAACGCCGTTTCATCCGCTGCTGAGCCCGAACAATCACCTCGCGCTTGACCTCATTGGTATACTCGGACCAATCGGTAATTTCCTGCATGGTTCGGTAGCAACCCATGCACAAATCATCTTCATCCAAGGCACATACCGATATACAAGGGGACTTTACAACCTCGGTCATGGCTCAGCCTTGAGTTCCTTGATAAACCGCTGCCCATTTTCCACATAGTGGCTGGCTGACAGCCGCAGTGCCGCCTGTTCGTCTTCCGACAACACCCGTTTGATTTTAGCGGGCGCCCCAAGAACCATAGAACCATCCGGAATCTCAGTACCTTCTGTCACCAACGCATTGGCGCCGATCAGGCACCCCTTGCCAATTTTCGCGCCATTCAATACCACAGCATTGATGCCAATAAGACTGCCATCCCCTACCGTGCAACCATGCAGCATGGCCTTGTGCCCAACAGTGACATCCTCGCCAATTTCCAGCGGAAAGCCCGGATCAGCATGCAATACCGAGGCATCCTGAATATTGCTGCGATCGCCAATACTGATACGTTCAGCGTCGCCGCGAATCACCACGTTAAACCAGATACTGACCAGCTCCCCCAGGCTCACATTACCAATGACGGTCGCATTGTGAGCAATAAACTGGTTATCGGCCTTACGCTGCACCGACAGTTCACCAAGACTAAAAATCATGAACTTGCTCCCCTTCGGGTTTCCACGGGCAGGCCCGCATCGAGTAATTCATTGAGCACGTCAGCCAGAACCATGGCTGTCACACCCCAAACATCGTACTGTTCAAACTGAAACCGGGCCACCCGCTTGGTAATTCCCTGATCCAGCACATCGACCACCGAAAACAGCTTCCCACTCAGCAATTGGTCGATCGGCACATAAAAGGCGCTATCGAGCTCACCGTAGTTGATGTTGAACTCCAGCTCCGCTGGCACAACACCCAGATAGGGTGTCATACGAATTTTAGTGCGGGTAATACGCTGATCTAACGCCCCGAGACAAGTGAAATGTTCTGCCGGAATTCCAACCTCTTCTTCCATCTCTCGGACCGCTGTGTGCAGCAGGTCATAATCATCCTCATCCTGCTTTCCGCCGGGAAAGGCTATTTCCCCCGCGTGCAGACTCAAGTGCGGTGAACGCTGCGTCAGGAGCACCCCCGGCTTAGCGTCATCGGAAATCGCCACCACTACGGCGGCATCCGGATAGTCACCGGCGATGGTTTGGGGCTGATAGCCCTCGATGCGAGACTTCAGCGTCTGAATTACCGATGAATCAGCCATCGATATCCACCAGCTGAATCACCTCGAATGCCGGTTCCTCGTAGGGGTGGGCCTGCCGTAAGGCACCTACTACTGCGCTTAGCAGCGACGGCTCACACAGCATCTCCACCCGGTATTCTGCAACGGTTTCAACCGCGCCCTGGGTACCAATAAAAGGGCTGCTACCCTTCATAGGGCGAAACTGCCCTTGCCCGCGTGTTTGCCAGGCGCAGCAGTCATAATCGCCTTGGCGCCCTGCGCCTGCCTCAAACAGGGCATTTTTTACTTCTTCAACATGGGTTTCAGGTATGAAAACAATCAGCTTGTACACCGTTCCTCCCGTTGCTGGCTTTCGTAAAATTCATCGGCAAACGCGTCCAGCGTGTTGTTCTCGATCGCCGCACGAATGCCTGCCATGTGCGTCTGATAAAAGCGCAGGTTGTGGATGGTATTCAATTGCGCCCCTAATATTTCCTTGCAGCGATCCAGGTGATGCAGGTAGCCGCGCGAGAAATTCTGGCAGGTGTAACAATCACAGTTTTCATCCAGCGGCGCCGTGCTTTGCTTATGGCGCGCATTGCGAATTTTGATTACCCCGCCCGATGTAAACAAGTGGCCATTGCGCGCATTGCGCGTTGGCATGACACAATCGAACATGTCGACGCCGCGCCGTACCGCCTCGAGAATATCTTCCGGCTTACCCACTCCCATCAAATAGCGGGGCCTGTCTGCGGGCATGGTGTGTGCCAGGTGGTCCAACACATTGAGCATATCGTCCTTGGGTTCACCGACTGACAACCCACCAATGGCGTAGCCGTCAAAACCAATATCAACCAGACCTTTAAGAGACTCCTCACGCAACGCTGGGTACATACCTCCCTGCACGATACCAAACAATGCAGAAGGGTGATCACCGTGGGCATCGCGGCTGCGCGCAGCCCAACGCAATGACAACTCCATGGATTCTCGAGCCTGCCTCTGCGTTGCCGGATAAGGCGTACACTCGTCAAAAATCATGACAATGTCGGACCCTAGATCGTGCTGCACCGCAATCGAGGTTTCAGGGTCGAGATAGACCTTGCTGCCGTCCACCGGCGACTGAAAGCCCACACCAGCCTCGGTAATCTTGCGCAGCTTACCTAGACTCCACACCTGGAAGCCGCCAGAATCGGTAAGAATCGGGCCATCCCAGCCACTGAAATCATGAAGATCGCCGTGAGCCTTTACCACTTCCGTACCCGGCCGCAGCATCAGGTGGAAGGTATTGCCCAGAATGATCTCCGCACCGATCTCACGAATATCCCTCGGCAGCATGCCCTTCACTGTGCCATAGGTTCCTACCGGCATAAAAGCGGGCGTCTGCACCGTACCGCGACTAAAACTCAGTTCACCGCGCCGGGCTTCGCCATCACTGGCACTGACAGAAAACTGCATATCACACTGGCGAGACACGCTCAGACTCCTTGGCTGGGAAACACCAGCATGGCATCTCCATAACTGAAAAACCGGTAGCGCTCCGCCACCGCTTGCCGGTAGGCATCAAGCACCGCTTCGCGACCGGCAAAGGCACTGACCAGCATGATGAGGGTTGATTCTGGCAAATGAAAATTGGTCAGCAACGCGTCCACACTGCGAAAGCGATACCCCGGATAAATGAAAATGTCACTCTCACCCGCATAGGGCGCAAGCTCACCCGAGCGCGACGCCGTTTCCAGGCTACGCACCGAGGTGGTCCCCACAGCCACTACACGGCCGCCGCGCTCCCTGGTCGTGCGCACGGCCTCACAAACCTCTTGGCTGACCTCAAGGTATTCAGAATGCATCTGGTGATCGCGAATATCGTCAACACGAACCGGCTGAAAAGTGCCCGCCCCCACATGCAGGGTGACAAAGGCCGTGTCGACACCCTTCACTTTCAGCGTCTCTAGCAAGGTATCGGTAAAATGCAAACCAGCTGTCGGCGCAGCGACGGCTCCCGGTTTTTGCGCATACACCGTTTGATAGCGCTCTTGGTCAAGCTGCTCATCGGCGCGGTCAATATACGGTGGCAGCGGCATGTGACCGATGGCTTCCAGAACTGCGATTACCGGCTTTTCGAATGCCAGTTCAAACAGCTGTCCCTGGCGGTCGATCATCGTACATTCGGCAAGGGGTTCGGTGCCGTGGTTGCGCACCAGATGCAATCGCGCCCCAGGCTTGGGCGATTTACTTGACCGTATGTGGGCCAACGCACTGTATTCACCTGTCACACGCTCTATCAACAATTCTAGCTTGCCGCCGCTTTCTTTGTGGCCATAGAGGCGCCCGGGAATCACCCGCGTGTTGTTAAACACCAGCAGATCGCCAGCGCACAGATAGTCAGCCAGTTCTGGAAACTGCCGGTGCTCAACCTGATGTTGCGCACCGTCCAGCACCAGCAATCGGCTTTGGTCACGTTGCGCCGCCGGATAGCGCGCAATCAGTTCATCTGGCAGGTCAAAATGGAAATCGCGGGTTTTCATGGAGGATATCGTTCATAAAACAGGCGCGCAGGTTACCGGAAATCGCGTTTTGCCTCCAGTTACGCACAGAAACCTTTGACCGCCGGTGTGAGATTGCTATAATCGCGCGCTCTTTCATCCTGTGCCAGAGTGGTGAAATTGGTAGACACAGGGGATTCAAAATCCCCCGCCGTAAAAAGCGTGCCGGTTCGAGTCCGGCCTCTGGTACCATCTAAACAGTTTTACCGAAGCTATTCGCTGAAGAAATAATCCAGCAAAACCTCCACAGGCCGGACTTGAACCGGCGAGGCTCGACAAATTGCGGCCAGCAATTTGATGAGCGGCGGCAAGCCGCGACGCCCCACGGCGCAATACAGCCCTCAGGCTGTTTTGATTAATCCGGCCTCTAACACCCTCTAATCCGCCATTCACTTATAGATATTCCTGCGCTGACAATTTCCTGCGCAACAGGCAACACCTTCGGCCTGTTTGGTCATTGTCCTCGCGCCGCCCATCCTCGAAACTGCAATGACATCCAATCACACGATAAAGCCATGCAGCCGGAAAATCTCACCGCACTCAACCACTACATCGCTACTTTGCGCCAGACACTGGAACTCAGTGCCAATCTCAACGCTGACACCGAAACACTGAATGCGGCAGCACAACAGCTGCAGCAACTGAACCAGCAGCTCCAACCCCACACCGAACAAAAGCCGCTACCGCAATTTAATATCAATTACGGCGACCGGCTTTCAAGCATACTGCCCTACTCACCGATTTCTGGCGCACTGAACCCCATTGCACCGCCACTGGATGTCATGAGAGACGAGGAGGATTCAACTCGCCTGACCGCGACGCTGACCCTCGGCCGAATTTATGAAGGCCCGCCAGAACTCGTGCACGGATCTGTCGTAGCCGCCATTTACGATCAAATTATGGCTTTTTCAGCCGTCGACCAGAAAGTGGCAGGGTTTACCGCCAATCTCAGCGTTGACTACCTAGCCGGCACGCCGCTATTCGCGCCACTCACGTTCACCAGCTGGGTTGACAGCGTCAACGGGAAAAAGGTGATTGTGAAGGCAGAATGCCACAGTAGTGGTACACTTCTGACCCGCTGTACCGGACTGTTTATTGCTTTTCAGCCCGAATCATAAAAAACAGGGATTACTATGCTTCACTCTACTACTAAAAAGGCATTGGCCTACGCCACACTTCTCGGGCTAACTGCCAATGCCCTCGGGACTGAGCCGGAACAGGTCGTTGTATCAGCTACCCGACTCGAACAGACCCAAACGCCGCTCAGCAGTGTTTCTGTCATTGGCAAACAGGCCATCGACACCGTTTCACACATCCATATCAATGAATTGCTGAACCGTGCTCCCGGCGTATGGGTATCGCGCGGCAACGGCCAGGAACACCTGACCGCGATTCGTTCAGAAGTGCTTACAGGTGGCGGCTCTTGCGGTGCATTCTATATGGCTCAGGACGGTATTCCGTTGCGCGCCCCCGGCTTTTGCAACGTAAATCAGCTGTTTGACGCCAACAGCGAACAAGCGGCCCGAGTGGAAGTAATTCGTGGCCCCGGTACGGCGGTACATGGCTCGAACGCACTGAACGGGGTTATTAATGTGATTACCCGTGCGCCCGGCGAAGAACCATTAACTCGACTCACCGCCGAAGGTGGCCCACACGATTACAGCCGCCTGAAACTGGAGCACAGTCAGGGTAACTCAACTCACCGGGTGGGCATTTATGCCAATGGTGCGCATGACGGCGGTTACAAGGAAGATTCCGGCTTTGATCAGCAAAAGATGACCCTGCGCTACGATTACACCGGCAGCGTCTGGACCAGCCAGAACGTGTTGAGCGCGACCAACCTCAACCAGGAAACAGCAGGCTATGTGTTGGGCCAGGACGCCTACAAAAATGACGACCTGAAAAAATCCAACCCTAATCCCGAAGCCTTCCGCGACAGTCAGAGCGCACGCTTTTACAGTCGCTGGGAGCGCGAAGGCAGCCAGGATACCCATTTTGTCGCAACACCTTATTTGCGCTACACCGAGATGGATTTTCTACAGCACTTCCTGCCCGGTACGCCGCTGGAAGAAAATGGCCAGAAAAGTGTCGGGGTGCAAACCGCGTTTTTCAGCAATCAGGGCGCCCATACCAGCCTGCACTATGGTTTTGACGCGGATCTCACGGAAAGCTATCTGACACAGACTCAGGCTTCAGCATCGTTCACTCGTTTCGGCACGGGGTTTCCCAGCGGCAAACACTACGATTATCAGGTAGACGCCACGACCGCCGCCTGGTTTGTGGGTGGCAACTGGGAACCTAAAGCCGAGCGCGAACTCAATGCTGGCGTACGTTACGAGATTCAGCGTTACGACTACGATAACCTGATGATTGATGGCAGTACCGACGAAAATGGCGTGCCCTGCGCCAGCCCCTGCCGCTATACCCGACCGTCAGATGACAAAGACAACTTCTACAACTGGTCTGGTTATTTAGGTTACCGGGAATCGTTGAGCGACAACGTGGATGCCGTCGCCCATTTCTCGCGGGGGTTCCGCGCGCCGCAGGCCTCAGAGCTGTACCGTCTGCAAGAGGGGCAACTCAATGCCGATCTGGACTCTGAGGAAGTGATCAACGCCGAACTCGGTCTCCGGGGCAACTGGTCCCGCGCGAGCGCGTCAATCACCGCCTATCGTCTCGAAAAAGACAACATTATCCTCCAGGATTCAAACCGTCAGAACTTCAGCAATGGCAAAACCCTGCGTCGCGGCATAGAACTGGAGCTTAGCTGGCACATACGGGAAAATCTTCGCCTAGAGCTACAGGGTAGCTACGCCAAAACCCAGTACGATAATGACGTTCTCGGCGTTGAGGATAATGAATTGGCCACAGCACCACGACAATTGGCCAGCGCCCAGCTGAAATGGCAACCGCTATCTGCAACCAAGGCAGAACTGGAGTGGGTACACGTGGGCGAGCACTATCTCGATGAAGCCAATAGTCGGGAGTATGGGGGCCACGATCTGGTCAATCTGCGTCTTGCCCAGGGGCTGACCAAGGGACTTGAGCTGTCACTGCGGGTTACCAACCTGACCGACGAGGATTATGCGGAGCGAGCAGACTTTGCCTTTGGCAATTACCGCTATTTTATTGGCGAACCGCGTAGTGCTTACGTAGGCATTTCTGCGGAGTTTTAAACTCGGCGTCCATATCGCCTCCCAACAAGGCTGGGAGGCGGAAGCACCCTCAGGCTAGCGGCGGTATGCCCACCGCCGTTTTCACTTTGGCCAACAGCCTCCCCGCTCTTTCCCGCGCTTTCTCAGCACCCTTGCGCAATTGCACATCAACAAAACCAGGGTCGGCCATCAACCGCTCATACTCATCGCGCGCCTCGGCCAGCTCGTCATTAATCAATGCACACAATTCCTTCTTGGCCTGACCCCAGGCAATACCTTCTG
>NZ_JBFJTH010000057.1:0-20839 GCF_041625495.1 Litorivivens sp.
AGCCGCCAAGAATGAACATCGCAAAGCTGAACCACAGGTACATCGTTCCGATGTCCTTGTGGTTGGTGGTAAAGAACCACCGACTCAAACCTTTAGCAGGTCCGTGAGCACCCATGGTGAATCCTCCTACTGACCTTTCTTGAAGTTGTAAATATCAATCGGCTGGACCTTGTCACCCATATTGTTGCCAAAGGCATTACGGGTATAGGTCACAACTGCCGCCAATTCGACATCGTTCAGCTGGCCGCCAAAGGCCTGCATCGCAGAGCCGGGCACGCCGTTCGCGATGACATCAATATGCTGAGCGACTTCGCCGGTCGCAATCGGACTGTCGGCAATGGCTTTACCCACGCCGCCTTCGCCGTTTGCACCGTGACAGGCCACACAGGAGCGGGTGTAAACAGACTTACCGCGCTGCATCAGCTCATCCATGGAAAAGGTCTGAGACATCAACTGCTTGATTTCAGCCGCTTCAGCCTGCTTGCCTGACAACCACTGGTCGTACTCGGGCTGTTCCACCACATTGACAACAATCGGCATAAAGCCGTGGTCGCGACCACAAAGCTCAGCACACTGACCGCGGTATACGCCGATTTCTTCGGCACGAGTCCAGGCTTCGTTGATAAAGCCGGGAATCGCATCGCGTTTCACCGCCAGTGCAGGAACCCACCAGGCATGCAGTACGTCGTTGGCGGTGATCAGGAAGCGGACCTTTTTGCCCACCGGAATCACCATCGGCTCATCCACTTCCAGCAAGTAGTTCGAACCCTTACTTGCCTCGTTGTAGATTTCGCTCTTGTCCGTCGTCAAATTGGAGAAGAAGGCGATATTGTCACTCTCGGGGAGAATGTACTCGTACTTCCATTTCCACTGATAGCCCGTTACCAGGATATCGATGTCGGCGTCGTCCGTGTCGTAGATTTCAATCAGCGTGGTCGTTGCCGGCCAAGCCATGAAAATCAGGATAAAGAAGGGGACAACTGTCCAGGCAATTTCCACGGTAGTGTTTTCGTGGAAGCTGGAGGCTTTGGCGCCCTGAGATTTGCGGAAAGCAAATACTGAGTAGAAAAGGAATCCGAAAACCACAATACCTACAACAACGCATATCCAAAATACGAGCATATGCAGGTCATAGATCTTCTGGCCAACTTCGGTAACGCTGGTCGTCATGTTGGTTTCCCAGCGCTGGCCGTTAGAGGCCCAGGCACCAGAGCTGAACAGAGTCAGCGCCAACAGCACAGGACTAAGCGCCAGCTGAGACAGCCGTTTCGCTTGTAAATACATTCTCCCGTGTCTCCATGTACATTAAGGGTTGAATTTTCCCCAGTTGCAAACCTGAGGCGACGCGCAAAACCATGGCAAAAAGCGGCCCGAGAGCCTGTATCAACCTCTTGAGGATTGTCTGTAAAGAAAGTACAAAATGCCCTGCAAGCCGCCAGTTGCCGGCTACAGTGTGAGTGTCTTCCCCTGCCATGGATGTGTCAGCACGCCGCCCAAAGCCCACGTTGGGTGCGGCAAAACGACGCAATTATAAACCGTTCTCTGCGCGCAGCGCCACTAGAGGCGCACTAAAATGCACCTTTCACGGACCCGCAGGTGCTCTAACACTAGTGAATGAGGTTCTCTTGAATAGCCACCACAAAATATGGCGGATCGCCGCACCCATGATGCTGGCGAATATCTCCGTGCCATTGCTCGGACTAGTTGATGCGGCAATCCTCGGGCACCTGGAAAGCCCACGCTACCTGGCAGCCGTCGCCGTGGGCACCAGCATTCTGAGCATCCTGTACTGGGGCTTTGGCTTCTTGCGGATGGGTACCACCGGCGCCTCAGCCCAGGCCTGGGGGGCCTCCGACGCCACCGCCCAGAGTCGGGTTTTTATCCAATCTGCCACCCTGGCACTGCTGCTGTCCGCACTGATCATGTTGCTGGCCCCACCACTGATACCCTTTGCCGTGGCCTGGCTGAACGCGCCACCTGAAGCAGCCCCGCTGAGTGTCGGTTATCTCAACATTCGTCTGTACAGCGCCCCCGCAGTACTCCTAACCTACGTCGCAATCGGCTGGTTGCTCGGCCAACAGCGCGCCCGCTGGGCGTTGACTATTACCGTGCTGACTAACCTGCTCAATATCATTCTGGATTACTGGTTTATTCTGGGGCTCGGCTTAAATACTCAGGGTGCCGCGCTGGCAAGCGTTATCAGTGAATACGGCGGGGCCCTAGTGGCCCTGCTGGCAATTGCACCCAGTCTGCGCCGCCATTGCGCGCGCACCCTGCTAACACTGGCGGCGCGGCTTAGTGATTACCCGCAACTGCTGCAAAGCAGCGGGGCACTGTTTGTTCGGACAACGGCTTTACTGCTGGCGCTGGCCTTTTTTACTGCTCACAGCGCCGAGTTCGGCACCACGGTTCTGGCCGCCAACACGCTGCTGATAAACCTAATGTTCTTTACCGCTCATGCCCTGGACGGCTTTGCCCATGCCGCCGAGGCCCTCACCGGCGAAGCGGTCGGCAAACGCGATTTTCCCGGCTTCCTTCGCACCTGCCGGCGCTGCGCCGAATGGTCAGTGGCGACAGCAGCCCTGCTGTCGCTGGTATTGTGGCTGGGCAAACCTCTGATTCTGGCGGTACTCACGGATATTAGCGAAGTCTCGGCCATCGCCGCTAGCTACTACCCATGGCTGATCGCGCTACCGCTATTATCGGCCGCCAGCTACCTGTTCGATGGCATTTTTATCGGCGCACTGCAAACCCGCTGGATGCAACACACCATGCTGGTCAGCATCGTCGGCGTGTATCTTCCCACCTGGTACCTCACCCAAAGCTGGGGAAACCACGGCCTCTGGTTTGCGTTCTGCGCACTGAATCTGGCACGCGGACTGACCCTGGCGGCGGCATTCCTGATGCTCTGCCACCACCGCCTCTGGTGGTTGTAACTCCCCTTTTGCGGCTAGGTGATCTATCCTGACCCAATATCGCGGAGAATCGCACCAATATGCCGCATAGATTAATGATGGTGGGCCGGCACTCAACACCAATACGAAGCCTGCCTGCGCGCTGCATTTGAGGAAGCCCCATAGCAGACCCGGTAGAACCTCTCTGGGAGGCAGAACAACAATCGCTAGCCTGGCGCGAACTGCAGCGCGGGGCTCATTATCGTCTGCGTTTTTGTCCATCACTCGAAGTGGGCTACCGGGAGGCGTTGCAACATTCAGCTCGCGCGTTAAGGCTGCTTTTCGGCCTGATGATGATGTTACTTTACCTGACCGCACCGCTCGCAGATGCCTGGTTCATACATCCTCCCGAGGCCGTAGTCGATGTAGCACGCCCTTTACAGTTCGGGTTGGTTGCTCCGCTATTGATCGCCACTCTCCTGTGTTCGATGCACACCAATTTGCACCCTTATTCAACGGCCATAACTGCCATTACCCTGGTTGCAATCGGCTATTGCTCCATGCAAATGCGATTGACCGGTAACGATGCCGACTTTGAGATTGCCACCGATTGGATCAACGTGACGACCCTCGGTGCATTCTTTTTTACCAGCATGCGGGTACCCGTAGCGCTCGGGGTAGGGCTGTGTCTGCTAACAATGAACATCCATACCGAGATTGCGATTGCCGGCGCGGGCGGGCTGGGCCTAATCAATATGACCTATGAACTGGAAAGCATGGCCGTCATTTTTGCATTGGGTCTCGCGGGTTGTTATATCATCGAAGTAAATAGCCGTCTGACCTGGCTGGAAGCATACGAGCTCGAGCAGCGCCTGGATTACGACGCACTAACCGGCGCACTTAACCGCAACCGTTTTCGAAATTTATTTCGTCAGCGCTACCAACTTGCCGCGCGGGAGCATCAACCGATCTGTGTCGCCCTGGTCGACATAGACCATTTCAAAGCCTACAACGACCGCTACGGACACAACCAGGGCGATGCCTGCCTTATCGCAATTGGTCGCACGCTAAACTTATTTGCCGAGGCAAACGATGCGTTGTGTGCAAGACTCGGCGGCGAAGAGTTTGCACTGGTATTTTTTGCCGACGACCCTCAAGCCGCCAAAGACGCGCTAGAGCAGTTACGCGCTCAGGTTCAAGCGCTAAACCTGGAGCACGAAGCCCAACCGCAAACGCCAGGCCCTGTCACCGTCAGTATTGGCGGCCTTTACGTACTGCCCGATGGCAATCTGAACCGCTTTGACGCTATTCGCCGTGCGGACGAGGCTCTGTATCAAGCAAAAGCACAAGGCCGCAACTGTGTTGTGACACGGGTGATCAATGCCTGACGCGACGCAGCCTGAGTTTAACCGTATTCGACAGCTGGCAAGTCGGCATCAGTACGAGCTGATACGTCTTCGCTTTAATAGCAGTCATGAACGGCGTTTTACACGGGAGAACAACTTAACGCGCCAAGCCAGTCGCGCCTGGCTACTTGTGGCTGGCGTAATGCTGATCAGCAGCATTCTCTGCATCGACTATCTGCTGAGTGTGATTCCAGCGGACTACATGGCTATGCGCGTGGGCGTAGCCGCGAAAGTAATGATTCCGGCGTTAATGGTGGCACTGTTTCTGACAGCACGTTTTCCGCGAACCTCTGAATACGCCATTGTCATAGCAGTAACGATCACCGCAGGCGGCATGATCTACGAACGGCACCTGGCAACGCAGTGGGGCATACACATCCCACCCTCTTTTGCGTTGCTGCCGCTGTTTGTGGCTACGCTGTTATGTCGCGTACGCTGGCTGCTGATGCTGCCAGTGCAAATTCTCGTATTTGGCGGCAGCGTCTATCTGGAACTGCAAGCCTCGCAGCCAAAAGACGCGATGCTGGCCGACATTTATGCAATGGCACTGCTGATGATGCCCGCGATCTTTGGCAGCTGGGTAATCGAATTTTACAACCGATTAACATGGCTACGGCGTGATTGGCTGGCAGAAATCACGGCATTTGACGCTTTAACGGGGCTGCTCAACAAACACGCCTTTCACAAGGAGCTTCGGCAGCGGCTGCGCTATGCCCGGCGTACTAAGCGGCCACTCACGCTTGTCGTTATCGATGTGGATCACTTCAAGGCCTACAACGACAACTATGGGCACCCTAAAGGCGATCGCTGCCTGGCAGACTTAGCCCAAGCAATGCGTGGCTCAGCAAGGCGCGGCGGTGACCTGGTTGCTCGTATCGGCGGGGAAGAGTTTGCTGTCGTCTGGTTTGGGGTGGACAAAGAAACGTCCTACAGGCTGCTCGAGAAATTAATAAGCAAAATTCGCGAGCTGAACATCAAGCATGAATACACAGAAACCCAGACGCGCTGCGTCACTATCAGTGCGGGCGCGCGTTGGTTAATACCCGATGAAAACACCAGCGTAGAGGGTCTGATTCATGAGGCTGACATGCTGATGTATCAGAGTAAAAACGCCGGCCGAAATCAGGCAATACTGGAATAACACGCTGCAATTCTGACAAGGAACGCCGCAGGCCCGGCATCCCGGGCCCGAGCAGCGCGTTAGAAGCTCTTTCGCACCATTACACCAAACCGACGCGGGTCACCGTAGGTCTGGTTAAAAGTGCTTACCGAATCAGCGACTGAAGCGGTACCTACGACATAGCGCTCATCGGTTACATTCTTAACAAACGCGGCCACCGTAGTATCGCCTTCGTTATTCTGCCATGAGAGCCTGGCATCGATCAGCGTATAGGCGTCCGAGCCACCAATACCTTCGCGTTCGTAGAGGTTGTATGAGCCTTCATCCAGCCCGAAAAAGATCTCGCTCTTGTAACTGACGTCAATGCGCGGAATGATCATGCCAAAGTCTGTGGGAATCATCAGCTGGGCACCGACAGAGGCTGTCGTTTCAGGTGATGCAGGGAAGGTTTCATCAGTACGATCTTCCGGAATGAAATTACCCGCCACCGCATTGAGCAGATCATTATCCTTGAACTGCTGAAATTCATAGTTGTTGTCACTGAACGATGCATTGAACATGACTATGGGAGAAGGCATCCAAGTAAATTCCATTTCCGCACCGGTAATGGTTGATTCACCAGCATTGCGGAAAATAACCGCGATATTGCCGCCAGAATCGGTCGACACCTGGATCAACTGCATGTTCTCGAAATCCATGTGATACATCGCCACATTGAATCGAACGGTGCGGTCAAAGGCATCGATTTTAAAACCAACTTCGCGGTTCAGCACTTCCTCTGCATCGACCTGCTGCAAGCCATCGAGCAACCGGGGCTCAAAGAAACCGGACTTAAAACCTGAGCTCACGGTGCCGTAAACCATCATCGAATCCAGCACGCTGTCGTCCAGCCACTCACCCGGCAGGTTGTAGGAGACCGAGACCATAGGCGTTACTTTGGAGAACGTTTTTTCCTTCTTATCCACAAAGGTTGGCTCTGCACTCATCGGGATATCCGGGATGCCATCGCCATTGTTGTCCAGAAACTGGTTCTGGAACACCCGGACCGGGTCGTCTGCCCAGACACAGCCGGCCAGACAGGGGAAAAACCCGCCGGCATTGGGGCCAAAGGTGATCGGCTTCCCGGTTGTGGGTGAAAAGAAAACACCTCCCGTGACCCGGGCTTCAATCGCATCCACATCCGCCTGATACAGCGACAGTTCGGAGCTTCTTTTTTCAGCAGTGTAGCGAATGCCGCCGGTAAATTGCAGATTGTCCGTTATGTCGTACGACCCCTGAAAGAACGCCGCAAAGGTGTTGTTTTCCAGATCGAACTCGGAGATCGAAAGCGGACCGCTAAGAATGCCTACAAAGGGTTGCGTTCCACCCGGATTGGGCCGCGTGGGCAGCTGGCCAGCCGCCAGCTGACCCAACGTGACTGCATCCAGCCCAGTAAAATTACTCAGCAGTGCAAATGGCTCAAAGTTGGTTTCACGCATGTAGAACAGACCGCCGGTGTAACTCAAACGACTATCAAAGGCGGTGCCATTGACCTGGTATTCTAGGCTGAAGGAGTCGCGATCACCGTCATCGGTATTTAGGGCTTCAGACCAGTTTTCCGGCCCGCCATCATTATCACTAGAGGCAATAGGCCCCTCGGTTTCCTTGCGGGCACCAAAGACAACCTTCATGGTCACATCATCGTTGTAGTCCCACTGGGCAGTGGCGCCGATCAGAATCGTGTCGAGTTTTTTCTTCAGGTTGGGGTTTGCGCCCATGTTGGTTTCAAGGTCACCCACGTTACCCTTGGTACGCGAATTCGCCTCACAGTTTTTCTTGTAGGCGGTTGGATTGCTGGGGTCGGTATCACCGGCCCACATCACATACAGGCCATCGGCAAATAGCCCATTTTCACTGGCCACATCACAGTTTATAGCGGGAAAAGCTTCATCGATTTTGCCTAGGTAAGCGAGCGTATCCACGGTGAGACTGCTATCACCTTCATAACGGGTTTGAAACACCAAGGCCTTGCGATCCGTTGACGAGTAGGTTTTTCCCTGATGCTTGTCCTCCAAGAAACCGTCGTCTTTGTCGTAGGTGATCGCCGTGCGGGTGTAAAAATTATCCGTAATCGGAATGTTGATGGCCGCGCGTAGCGAACGCGATTCATAATTGCCTAACGCGCCTTCCACGTAACCTTCATAAACGTCGTTGGGCTTTTCCAGCGTCAGCACCAGTGCGCCGCCGGTCGTGTTCTTGCCAAACAGGGTGCCCTGCGGCCCACGCAGCACCTGGATACTGCGCACATCCACAGTATCAAGCAGCTGACCGTCGGTGCGTGGCAAAAATAGATCATCCAGATAGACACCCACGGTTGGGTCAACCCGGGCAAAGCCGGAACGCTCGCCAATACCGCGAATATAGATTTGGTTCGACTGGCCCTCATTGATCTGCAGGCTGGGCACACTCTTGGTGAGCTCGCTGGTATTTACGATACCCTGATCGCGCAGTGCCTCGCCGCTGATCGCGGTAACCGCGATGGGGGTTTCCTGAATATTTTCGGCCCGGCGACGGGCGGTAACAATGACCTCTTCAAGCGCCGCAGAAGGTTTGGCCTTGCTGGTGCCAGGCGAAGATTCCGCTGGTTGGGCCTGGACAGAAAGTGGTGACAACACTACGGCACTGGTCACCAGTGCCAGGGGGAACGTCTTCTTCATACCAACCTCATTATTATTTTTACTGAGTGTCGACGAGCTACAACGGTGTAACCAGTCTGCCAGCAAAGTGATAAAAACGCAGCTAGAGGCCGCTCAGCGGCGCTTTACGCCGCTTTTACGAAAATAGCATGTTCCCATCTAGTTTGCAGATAATAGCCGCACAATCACTCCAAAGTCGCACAGATAATCCAAACGGATTAGGGCTCCGCCCGAGATCGTACCGCGCGCCATTGCAGGCTTTTCGGAGCCAGTTTTCCATTATTCGTTAACAGCGTGCTGCCGCCGATAGTAGGCCAGCGAATACTGCGCTGCGTCGATAGCAGGTCGCCAACCCCCGGCTTGCTGTAGTCACATACGCCCTCGGGAAAGATGGTTTTAAGCGTATCGATATGATTGGAATTGAGGCGGCCAGCGTAGTCGCCATCCGATACTGCCTGCGCCACCGATTTCAACTGACACTTGAGCACATCGTCGGACATAGGCATATCCGCGGCAATGCGCGGAGTCTTTACCACCGGCAACAGGTTGGCACAGGGGCCTGTACCACTGCCGTCTGCATTCCAGGTTTCTGCCGCGTTAACTGAGAAAGACTGACTGCCACCTGGCACCCCGGCACCTGGAATCAAGGGCACATTGCCCCCCAGTGGTAAGCGCAGGGCATCTGGAAAGTCCAGCTGACCACCGGTAGTTGAAAAGCTGCAGGTATCCACAACATCGGCGGGACGCGCCGCCGCCACATCCTTGACGCGGTTACCACTAGGGGTCAACCCACTCAGGTTCTCAGTCCACGCGTCGATCTGCTCAAATACATCCGGCTGGGTCAGGGTGCCGCGCCAGATAACGCGAGTAATATCCTGATCTGCCCGCGCATTTTGCAAGGCCCGCCGGGCGCGCACATTGAACGGGCGAACCGTTTCGTGAATATTCATTTGCGGGATAAGGTCCAGATATGGAGCAATATCAATAATTGGCGTTTCGGCCAAGGAGCCGCGCCCAATCACCTGACCGATGCGATAGAGCAGGCCGACCAACTCCGGGGCCATCGCGTGGCGTCCCTTCACTGCGCCAGGCTGATCAGCCGTAAAGTTACCATCAATATCCAGACCGCCGATGTTCGCATTGAGGTCAAGAAACTCCTCCGGCGTAATGACGCCATCGCGCAAAGCCGTCAGTCCGTACTGCACCCCCTCATTATCAAGCGGACGACGCGCAAAGCCAGTCGCAGGATCAATACCCAGCCAGTTCACATTAGCATCCTGAATGGTGCAGCGAACACCGCTGGGATTGGTGGCTGCATCATAGCGGTCAGCAGTAGGCACGTGGTCGCAACCCTCTGAGGGCTTTACCCGGTCGAAGAAGGTCGTTACCCAGCTTTCGCAGATCCGCGTTGCGAGGCCCTGTGGTGCACCAAAGGTTTGTAACGTAATACTGGTCGCCTCTGTATGCCCGGTAACCGCGGCTTGTTTACGAGGGTCTCCCCAAGTAACGGGATCTTTATCAAAATAGTTAATCAACAGGCCACAGTCGGTCACTGTCATGGCTGTACTGGCGATATCGGTAAATGTCGCGGTGGGCAGCGCGGCGGTCAGCAGGCCCGGCGCATTGTTTGCTGCATTGTATTGCTGCAATGCAGCGCCGGAGCCGTTGGTGCCGATAAACTGCACGGGAACCCCATATTGC
Organism: Litorivivens sp.; assembly: GCF_041625495.1. Taxonomy (GTDB): domain Bacteria; phylum Pseudomonadota; class Gammaproteobacteria; order Pseudomonadales; family Spongiibacteraceae; genus Litorivivens. Next base: position 9,797 of record NZ_JBFJTH010000057.1, read on the forward strand.
TCGGTGATGTGCTCCTTAAGCATCATCGTGGTTTCCATACTGACAAAGGGGTTGCAGTGAACACCAAAGGCCGAGAGGGTGGAGTGAACAACAATATCTCCTCGGCTAAGGCGTTCTGAGCCACCGGCAAAGTTGATTAGCAGCGTATCTGCACTGGCCGACTCCGGCGGCGCACCGAGCACAAACTGCGTTGTATTAACGCCCTGGTCATAGCCCACACCACAAGACTCCCCAAAAATGTAATAGACGCGTTTGTTCCAGCTGGGCTGAAAAGGCTCGGCGCCGCCACGGGCAATCGGGTCATCAAGCACTGCGATGCGCGCGATACCGCGATTGATGGTTGCCGATTCCACACGCACAATAAACGGAACCACCTCACCGTCTTTAGTTACCGTCGTCTGCAGATCTTGGGGATAACTGGTCGCTGCCGGGTCCAGCTCGGCGTACTGCTGGTTTGACATCCTGCGGTAATACCACTGGTACTGTGTTGCCGCACTGCAGTTGGCGTCTAGGGGCGCCCCTAAACCTGCATCAACGGTTCGGCAGCGAAAAGGCGTCTGATGCGGGCCCGAAATAATGGGGCCTGTAATGGGATGGTTGCGCACGGTCATGGAAACCCGCCGTTCGAAATCGCCACTGCCCACGGCCGCCTGAAGGGTATTAGCACCATCCACTAGGTTGCTGACCAGCGCCCGCAACTCACCGCTAGCGCTGTCGGTAGTAAACACTGGCGAAATAGCCGTGCCGTTCAAGGTCAGGCGCGGGCTATCACCGGCAGGCACACCGCGCAACGCAATCAAGACGTCGCCACCAGATACCGCATCCGGAAAGGTGGATAGTGTAATAAGCTCTATTTCACCGGCAGGCAGGGCCGGGGTTGCACGAGTGTGCAAATCAACAGCTGAAAATTCCTGCGAAAAAACAGGCGCGTTTTCTCCACCCCCGCCATCACCCCCGATACCGCCACCATTGCCCCGTGAGTCAACACTGCCCGGCAGAATGGGTGGCGGGGCATTATTGGAGCGCCTATCCGCCTCATTGCAGGCGGCGATGGTAAAACCACAGAGCAAAACCACAACCAAGCGACATACCCGTTTCATGACAGCCTCATTATATTTGTTAGCGTCCACCGGCGACCTGGGTACCGCGCCGTTGGAACAGCTGAATGTTTACACCTGACAAATCAATTTGCCACGACGGCGACAAATTTTCTCCTGATTACGTAGCGGCGCGATCTACCGGTGGCAAATCTTTGCGAACCAGCGCCCAAACAACTAATGGCAGCTCCAGCACCACGCCGAGAAAAACCAGAAACAGCACCACACCGCGGGCCACGTGAGTCGCCAGCTCTCCCTCTGGCAGATAACTGAAGAACAGCCACACAGCAACACCCGTAGGAATAAAGCCCATTATCGACATCAGCAGAAACTGCGGCCGGTTGTTTAGCTTCGAGTCGTACACAAAATTGGAAAAGGACGTCAGGCTAGTGCCGGAACGCATCACACTGCGCCCCAGCCTACCGCCCAGAATATGCCCCCATTCATGAGCCGTGTGGGCACAAAAGCCCAAGCCAGCACCCAGCACCACGCCGGTGAAATCGGCTATTGGTCCGGTGCCCGCCGAGTGGCGTGAAAACAGCCACCAGCCAATAATGGCCAGCGTCACAATGGCGCCATCACGCAGCGCCAACTTGGCAAAACCCACTTCCTGCATTTTTATTCTCCGTTATGAGGGAGCAATCATACGGGCAAGCAGGGCGGTCAGGTCAATGCCAGAATGGGCCGTCACTATCGCGGGGCACGGCGTCGGACCCATGACTTTCCCGGGAAGGTATGCCATAACGACCTTTTCACGCTAGGCAACCGACCGTATGACAGAGCTTCTGATACGCAAAGCCACCGTCACCGATGTGCCCACCATCCGCAGCCTGATTCAGGAGCTGGCCATTTACGAAAAGCTGGAACCGGAAATGCGGGCGACAGAGGCACAGCTGGCAACCGCACTGTTTTCCGACACGCCGGATGCCGAAGTGGTGATGGCCGAGTACAAGGGAGAAGCGGCGGGCTTCGCCTTGTTTTTTCACAACTTTTCCACCTTTGTCGGCAAGCGGGGGCTCTATCTGGAAGACCTGTTTGTACGGGAACATTTGCGCGGCAAGGGCATTGGGTTTGCCCTGATCAGCCACCTCGCCAAACTGGCACTGGAACGCGACTGCGGCCGGCTCGAATGGAGTGTGCTGGACTGGAATACACCCGCCATCGATTTCTACCGGGCAATAGGCGCCCAGGGGATGAACGGATGGACCACGCAGCGGTTGAGCGACGATGCGCTGCACGCACTGGCCAGCTCAGCGTTACCGGAGACAAGCTCACCATGACAACACTACTTGTTGACTATGCACCTGCCATTTCCGCACTCGGTGTACTTGCGCTGCTGATGGTGATTCAGACGTTGGTACTCGACGTTACCGGCATTCGGCGCAAGCATCCGCCGGGAACGCCAGTGCTCAGCGGGCCCGACGATTTTCTGTTTCGCGCCACGCGCGCCCATGGCAACAGCAATGAGAACCTACCCACCGCGCTGGCAATCTTGGGATTCTGTTTTATCGTGGGCGCCAGCCCTGCGTGGATCAATAATCTGATGTTACTTTTCGTGGCAGCCAGAGCGGGGCACATGCTGTGCTATTACCTTGATCTGCGCACGGCACGCAGCATCAGTTTCGGCGTAGGCCTGCTCGCAATGATTGGCATGCTGATCAGTGGTTTTGTCGCGCTATAACCCTACAAGTGATTACGCGGCAGCCCCCCTTAGAGCTCAGTGATCACGGCGAGAGCGCCCATCTTTGGGGTCGAGCAGATTGACCACCTGCACCTCGTCCTCATGGGCCAGAGGTTTTTCACCAATACGGGGCTGATTGACCCGGGTCTGCACTTCCTCAGGTGCCCCGTCGTCGCGAATGGTTTCCTTGAAGCCGCAGCGCACGCATTCACGCACCTGCTCGGTGTCGCTAACGCGATACATCACCGTCTTGTCCATCTCCGCGCATTTGGGGCAAACCGCGCCGGCAATAAAGCGGCGCGGGCGGTATTCAGTGCTCATGCAGCGTCCTCCAGTATCCCGGCGTCGCGCAGCAGCGGCTCGAGCTGCGGATCGCGACCACGAAAATCCCTGAACAACTGCATAGGGTCTGCGGAGCCACCTCTGGACAGCAGCTTGTCCACAAATTCCTGGCCCAGTTCGCGGCTCATTACGCCCTCTTCGGCAAAGCGGGAAAATACGTCGGCCGACAGCAATTCCGCCCATTTGTAGCTGTAGTAACCGGCCGCGTAGCCACCGGCAAATATATGGGAAAAACCGTGTTGGAAACGATTGAAAGCGGGCACCGGGTACACCGCCACCTCGCTGCGCACGCTGTCCAGCAAAGTCTGAATTTCATCCGCCGTCTGGGGTGCGGGGCGCGCATGCAACTGCATATCAAATAAAGCAAATTCCAGCTGCCGTACCATCTGCAGCCCGGACTGAAAGTTTTTCGCCGCCAGCAGCTTCTGCAGCATATCTTCCGGCAACGGCTGGCCAGTTTCATAGTGGGCGGAGATCATTGGGATCACCTCGGGCTGCCAGCACCAGTTTTCCAACAACTGACTGGGCAGCTCTACCGCATCCCAGGCCACACCATTGATGCCCGACACCGCCAGCACGTTTACCTGTGTCAGCATATGGTGCAGGGCGTGGCCAAATTCGTGGAAGAGGGTCGTCACATCGCTGTGCGTAAGCAGGGAAGGGCGTTTGCTGGTGGGCGGTGTAAAGTTGCAAGTGACAAAAGCCACCGGCAATTGATTCTCGCCGTTTACCTCGCGGCGGCCACAGAAATTGGCCATCCACGCACCGCCGCGTTTGTTGGCACGGGCAAACAGGTCGGTATAGACCGTGGCTACCGGTTCGCCATCGCGCAGCAGGTGATAGCAGCGGGCGTCCTCGTGCCACAGGTCAGCCGATTCATCGCGCTCATAGGTAATGCCAAATAGCTGGCCAGTGACCTTGAACAGGCCCTCCTGCACCGTTTCCGCAGGGAAATAGGGCTTCAGCTCTTCCTGGGAAATGGCATAGCGCTCGGTGCGCAAATGCTCGCTGTAGAACGGCACATCCCAAGCCTGCAGGTCGCTACAGCCCTTATTGGCGGCAAAGGCCTTCAGCTCGTCAAACTCCGCACGGGCGCGCGGTAGGCTTTTCTCCGCCAGCTCGCGCAGAAAATCCATTACCCGCTGGGGGCTTTCCGCCATTTTCGGTGCCAGCGATACTTCTGCGTAATTGGCATACCCAAGTATCTGGGCAAGTTCCGCACGCAGCTGCAGAATCTCGACCATTACCGCGCTGTTGTCCCATTCACCGGCCTTGGGGCCTTGGTCTGAAGCACGGGTGCCGTAGGCCTCGTAAAGCTCTCGGCGCAGTTCCCGGTTTTCGGCGTATTGCATGACCGGCAGATAGGCCGGCACATCCAGCGAAATCACGTAGCCGTCCAGTTCCTTGGCCTTGGCAGCATCGGCGTAGCCTTCCAGCGCCGACTCGGGCACACCCGCCAGCTCCGCAGCATCTGTAACATGTTTGAACCAGCCCTGGGTGGCATCGAGCACCTGATTCTGGAACGTGGTCGACAGCTCACTGAGGCGCAAGCGAATTGCCTTGAAGCGCTCCTTGGCCTCGCCTTCCAGCGCCACACCGGCAAGGCGAAAATCCCTCAGCAGATGCTCTAGCCCCGTGCGTTGCTCTGGTGACAACTTAATATCACTGCTAGCCAAAGCCTCAGCCTGATCATAGAGCGCCCGGTTCTGACCCACCTCGTTGCCGTAGGCAGTCAGTTTCGGCTGGCACTCGGCATACACCTCGCGCAATTCCGGGCTGTTCATCACGCCGTTTAGGTGGCTGATAACCGACCAGAATTTGTCAATCCGGTCATCCAGCGCCTCCAATCGGCCCAGCAATTGCTCCAAATCAGCCGTTTCCAGCTTGGCAATCTCGGCCCGGGCCTCATCCAGCAGGGAATCCAGCTGGGCAGGTACCTTGTCCAGTTCCACGCCGGCAAAATCCGGTAGTACACATAGCGACATAGTGTTCTCAGGTATTGGTTTAAAGGGGGTATTGTAACGCGGGGAGTGGGGGTGTTGTATTAGCTAATGAACTGGACAAATTATTATGTTTTCCGGATCAGGCTGAAATTCACTTTCTACAAAATTAAGAGTTCTGGCCCTACTGACTAATTGCCGAATTAGTGAGTATCATTTCAATAACTAGGCATCAGTGTCTCTCAAATTGCACAAGTAGCTTGAACAGCAATTCTGGTATAAGACGCAACCAACTAGCCTGCGCGCTGATACAGGCCTAATTAATTGCGGATTTATGAGTTATTGTAACTATAAACACTTCAATCTAAACCAGCCTTCAATGATTGTACTATTGCGAAAAGTTTTTCTTTTTCCTCTTTTATAAGCGAAGATATTCTAGTATTAACTTGGCCGCCGACAAATTCGACAGTAAAAGAAACATCGGATATCGACGCGGCCTCAATCTCCGTCAAGTTGATTTCAACAAGTCCTTTTGAAAAAAGATTAAGAATTGCTAGCTTATTTTCATCCAATCTGATCAATGGTTTTCTGATTTGCCCAACAATAAGAATTGAATACAGCGAAACAATCAACAAAGATACACCTGACGTTAGTAGCATACTATTAGTCAAGTAGTAACATAATGAGACCGCAGGAATCAAAAAGCAGCTGTGAATCAGCACTTGCCAAAAAATCCATCGGCCCTTTGCATACACGTCAATTATCACAAAAGTCTTCCTTAATAGCCGATGTCACCATGTATTGAGCTACAGAAATGGCGATAATCGCCAAGATTGTAACCAACAAAGAAAGGGCATAGAACCCAAGAGCAAGCACCCCAACCCATGCAGCCAAGGAGAACATGAATATTCCAATGCTTGCGCTCCTTGGACACCCTGATAATTTTGCATCAACAACTGACAGAATCACCGCAACGGGCCCTAAAAACTTACCAATTTTTGCGAAAACTTTACCCAGTCCTATTGCCGCCTCAAGGTGTTCAGCAATGCTAACCATGACCCCAATCACCGCTATTAGCACACTAATTGCAGCTTGAAGAGCGCCTCCATTGGCACCACCTGATATCTTATAAGCTCCCGCACCTGTTGTAGGATCAATCAAAAGATATCCACTCCCGACCCAACCATCAAAACTAAGCCGAGTTTCGTGCGCGGTCGCTATATTTCCAGCTAGAACGGAATTTTTAATCTCGCTTTCGACTACTACACCCAAGTCTATGCTGCCAAGAGCAAGCTCAAGATTGTCGCGCGTAATGGTCCAAATTTTTTGCCCTTGAGCAGCGGCTATAGCCAAGGCTTTAACCGCCGATATCCCGTGCGCTGGCGCGTCGGGAGTACTGAACATCTGCTCTGGAACCAGATGCTCCATGGCACTCAAGCGAGAACCGTTGGCTTGGGTGAACGCCACCCGGGTTTCCTTGCTGCTATCTTTGGCTGCACCGTGAAACATAACCCGATCAACATCCATGCTCAGACCGCTGAAGCTGGTGTTGCGCGGGATGCCGTACCAGTATTGCGGTTGCAGTGAGGTTGAAAAAATGCCGTAGCTGGGCAAGCGGTAGGTAACCATGCCCGCCGACTGCGCCTGGATTTCTTCCTGCACATCGTTCAGCGCAAAATAGCTCATGATCGTGCCGTAAATCAGATCGCCAATCACGTCGTGTTTGCTCAGGGTTAGCAGCTGATTCTCGTTTTGTCCTTCCAGTATCTGCTTGGTTGCTTCAAGGTCATTTTTCAGCGTCGCCGCCTGAGCGGGACTGATACCCTGCAGATCCAGGCCAATGGCACGGTACTCACCGGCGATTGGGCGGTTAGTCGATTCGCCCCAGCCGTGGGAGGGACTGTACAACCCCAGGGTTTCATGCAATTCCGTACCCATTGCCTGATTGCCACCGGACTGTTCAGTCACGCCATCAATGCTTAACTCCGCAGTCAAGTGGATAAGATAGCCTGGCAGGGTATCCGGGATCGCGTTCGGGTCTATCTCACCAGTCTCGGGATCAGGCTCGGGAAGGTGATCTTCAATGATAGCCTGATCATCCTCTGTGGCCGGACGGAAGCTTAGCGCAAGCTTTTTGCCCGCCAATTTCACCGTTGGCTCATTGAGAGAAATAAAGGGCGCTCCTTGATAACCTCTGTTTTGAGGCGCCAGTTCGTACTTGAATCGGTGTTGCAGGGATTCCGGCACCTGTGAGAACGATTGCTGGGTGACAATATGCTCGTAGGGCAGACCTGCCGCCAGCGGGCGTGGAGGCAGGACTTTTACTGCCTTCACGCCCAATACCTCACCCACCGTTGCCTCCGGATTCTGGTTGTTGATGTAGTCTTCCAGCTGGCTCTGAAATTGCTGGAGGCTGTTTTCGATTGCGGCCTGCGGTACATTCTGCACCCAACCCTGCTCCTCGTTGACGGTCGCGCTTTGCTCAATTTGAGCCGCCAGTCCCTCGGCATCGAAGGGCACGGCGTCGGCCAGATTCATACCTTCCGTAAACGCATACTGTTTGAAGGAGGCATCCATGGGAATCCAGCGATCGCCCTCGCGATTTTTCAGGCCGCGCGATGGTTCGAAATCCACCCAGGCTTCAACCCAAGTGTGTTCCATGCGAATACTGTGGATGGCACCGCCACGAATCAGCGCAATATTCGGTATGCCCCCTTGACCCAGCAAACTCTGGGCAGCTTCAGGTTTTGTCACACCACCCACCCAGTTCATCACTCTATCGACAGGAATTTCTACCGTCCCGTACGCATATCGGGCGGGAATACCCGCGGCACGCAGCAGGGCAATCAGCAGACTGGAGGTATCAACCGCGTTGCCTTTACCCGTCTCCAGTGTGTACTGGGCGCCCTGTATCGAGCCATAGCTCGGAATGAATCGAATATTGTTATGAACCCAGGTGTATATTTCGACCGGGTTGTTGTTCAGGCTGGCCGCCAGCGCCTTGATTTCTTCTGTGATTGTTGCATCTATCGTTTCCGCCAAATCTGCCTCGACAGGCTGCCCCAGCGGATTCAACAGTTCCGGTGTCAGACTGGTTGAGGCTATCCGGGGGTAGCCCGCCAGAGAATCCACACCCAATACCAACTGAAGTTGTCCTTTTTCCACTGCAGGTACTCGCACCTTTTCGGACGGCGAACGCCAGGGCAGGTTGGCGGGATCAACGGGGGTGTGCGTTGGTGCAAACTGCTCATTTGAGATTTCTTCTGCCAGCTGCGTGAGGAGATCGCGCTGTTCTTCAGCGTTGTCGCTGGCTGTTAACGTCCGCAGTTTCTCATCAACCTTCTGATGCTTTAGCTTGATGGCATTCAGTGCTTTTTCGTGACGCTCGGCAACCAGCGTTTTAGCCGATGGGGGCAGTTTTTTTGATTTACGGAAAGTCTTGTCTTCTTGTTCCAGTAGAGCAATCGCTTCAGCGTAAGCCTCTCTGACGTTATCCGTCAGGTCAGAGAGCTCCGCTAACTCGTCGGCTTTTAAAGGTCCACCGCCCAGCCCGAGTTTTTCCAACATGCGCTCCAACCAGGATCGGGATTGCTCTCGCTGCGCCCGCGACTCCGGCAGCTCTCTTGCGAGCTTCTCTTGCAGCTTTTGCAAACGATGGGTCAGTTTCTTTTCCGGTGTGCTTTCAAGCTGCTGTTCTATGTGTCTGGACTTCTTATCACCTTTCTCACCCTCATTGGCCACCGCGGCACCGGTTGGAGACAGATAGAATACGAAGGTAAACATGCATATTGTAAATAACGACGTTCCCTTGGCGGCCATGCCATTGCGGAAGACATCCAGTGCGAGTCCATTCATTGTGGTTCCTCAATCATTCCACCGGCTTCTATTGAAGAAAGCCTGCTGTTATCGGGTTATTATTCGATGCCAAAAGAGATGCTGTAGCGTAGGCGTTGCAATTGATACAAGAGTCCGTCCACTGCAAACCGCAACTCCGCCGCCTGCGTATGGTCTTTATCCATCAATCTGGCAACTGCTAACAGCAGGGATTTAATGGCGCCGTCGACCTTGCCACCCTGGATGTCAGATTCTGCATCCCGTATTTTTTTGTCGACGAATGAGTAGTCCTTGTCCCGTGGATACTGATCAAGCAGGATCTGAAGAACGCTATGGGCAGAACGGAAGGACAGACCTTCTTCAAACGGGCCGAGCGCCAAACCCAATTCAGCATCATCAATCATCAACGAGCGATTAATACCCGCATCGACGTCGACAAGGATTGGCAGAGAATCGGAAACCACGTCTGGCAGTTGAATATGAAAGATCTTGGACACGGTTGTCGGTGCCGCCAGATCTTGCTGCCACTGCCAGGCATCGTCGTCGACTTGAATCACGCCAACCGTGTCAACCACCTGACCCCCGTCCGGTAGCGCAACGACGACATCCATGGCCGCGCGCCGACTCAGGTTATCAATGCTTATCTCCAACGGCACGATGCGCCCGGGCGCCAAAGGCCATGCGCCGGGCTGTATGGTTGTCAGTGCAGACAGCAGCAGCAGCTCATGCATCCCCTGCTGCGTGGCAGCGGAATCCAGCGCATCATAGGCAAAGTAGACATGTCGGCCGCGCCCATAGTTGGCCGCAGTGATCGCAGCCGGAGAGGCAGGGTTGGCGCACTCATGGCTTGCGTTTTTTCCGCCGGAAAATACCGCCCAGACCTGCGCACCACAATGCGCCAACGCCAAGCCGCTACTTACCATGCGCCCGTCGTCCACCGGATGGTCCACAACACTTTCCACAATGTCGATGGACTGTGCCTGGTTATTTCGGCCGGTCAGCGAAACACCGAGACTGCGTTCGAGCTGGCTGTTGCGACGGTTCCAGCTACCCGAAATCAGCAGTCCGGTCGCACTGTTGTGCGCTTCGACCAGCAGTGATTCCACTTGGGGATGCAGAGTTACGCTTTCCGAAAACAGGGCCACGGCGCTGTATCCGCCGCTGTAGAATTCATTTTCGAAACTGTCCGCCGTCGTGACAAGGGTATAAGTCCAGCCATGTTTCGCGAGCAAGCTCTCCAGATACTCCCGTTGCCTGACCGGCGCTATCGCATCGTGAGGCGCCGGGTAATCGTCTGCATCCAGCAAAACAAGCAATCGACCTTTGGCCGCTGTGTTGGCCGCCACGTCCAGTTTTGGGGGCACAACCTGGTAGCCGGCGGCTGCAAGCTGACGCAGATCCTCGTCGATTTCAGCCATAAGAATGCATCCATAATCACCGTATGCCGGCGGATCGGACAGGATCATGGTGAAGGAATGGCTTGCACCGGCAGGTAGCGACAGATTGCCTTCGCGAGACTGATACAGCACTTGTCCACTATCAAGCGCCACGACCTGGTAGATCAGTGCCGCGTCGGCGACGTCCGACGAACTGCGATTGCTGGCCTCGAATTGGCAGTCGAGAGGCTCGCCGGTCGGATAATGCGTAACCTCGACAACACCTGTCAGCGATGCCAAGGCTGCACGCACGACGGTAAACCCGGTTTCGCTTTCCGCCAGAATCTCGTTGTCTCTCGTAACTTGCCAAACGACTCGATAGGCGCCAGATTCGCGGTCTTCAAGTCGCAGTACATGCTGGCGATCTTCGTTAGCTGAAGGTGCCAGACTGTTAATCGCATAGTTTTTGGAGGTCAGGAGCGATCCGTCAGGACGATAAACAGTCATCACACCCGTTCCGCCGCCGAAGGTCGCGTTACCGGTATTGTTGAATGCCCGCAGATCAATAACGGCTTGATCCCAAGCCTGATACACCGGCTTGTCAGTGTGCACCCGTGCGGAAATATTCGAAAATTCACCGTCCTGTGTTGTAACGGTAAATGGCGCTACGGCCTGGCGCAGCACAGCCCCCTGTTCATCCAGAATCCTTGCTATCGCCAGATAGTGACCGGCGTAAACCTCTGCAGCATTGAAATACACATCCGACAGAGCAC
>NZ_JBFJTH010000058.1:0-20820 GCF_041625495.1 Litorivivens sp.
AAAACCGCTACAGAACCACAGTGCGGAGCCACTCATTAGCCATTTCAATGGCAGGCGGTCAACCGCAACACCTAGCACGGGACTGAGCAAACCCGCACTCAACGTAGTCACAGTCACACCGAGAACCTGAACCATGGCGCTAGCACCAAACTCCCGACCGATCGGCAAGGCGATGACACTGTATGCGGTATACACGCTAGCCAAACACAACATCTGCAATACAAAAACCGCCGCAACCTGGTACCAACCACGGTAGATTCCCTGCAAATTGTTCACACCAGCCCCTCACTCTCTCGACCCCAGCGCGCCAGGCCGTTGAATTAACAAAAGTGATACGATAGCATCCTTGCCCTTTAATAAGACAACCCTGTTGACTACACTATGCGATCGCGGCAATCCAACCTGCGACCGACCAACGACCCATTCCGCACACAGTGAGCCCAGCTATGAGAGAAGCCGTTATTGTTTCCACCGCCCGTACTCCAATCGGCAAAGCCTTCCGGGGCGCCCTGAATAATATGAAGTCACCTACGTTGATGGCTCATTCCATACGCGCCGCCGTTGAACGCGCTGGCATTGAGGGTGCTGAAATTGACGATTGTGTGATTGGCTCGGTACTGACCGCCGGCACCGCTGGCCTGAATATCGGTCGCCTGTCGGCGCTGGCGGCGGGCTTGCCCAACACCGTACCTGGCCAGACGATCGATCGGCAGTGCTCGTCTGGACTGATGTCCATAGCTACCGCCGCTAAACAGATCATTGTCGACGGACAGGACATCGTGGTGGCCGGGGGACAGGAAAATATCACCGCCCTGAACCAGCAGTTCTTTCAGATGGCCTGGGATGCGCAGGACGAAGACTTGGTGAAATTGCATCCACACACCTATATGGCCATGCTGGAAACCGCAGAGACCGTAAGCCGTAATTACAAGATAAGCCGCGACGCTCAAGATGAATTTTCCCTGCTGTCACAGCAGCGTACGGCAGCCGCCCAAGCCGCCGGCAAGTTCAACGATGAAATTGTGCCGATTACGGCAACCAAGAAGGTCGTAAACAAAGAGACCAAGGAAGTCACCTTCGAAGAAGTCACGCTGAGCCAGGACGAGGGCAACCGTCCATCAACCACACTGGAAAGCCTGCAAAGCCTGCAGCCTGTCATTGAAGGTGGTCACGTGACAGCGGGTAACGCCAGCCAACTCTCCGACGGCTCATCCGCCTGCGTGGTGATGGACAGCAAACTCGCCGAACAGCGTGGCCTGCAGCCTCTGGGCATCTACCGCGGTATGGCGGTGGCAGGCAATGCCCCCGAGGAAATGGGGATTGCTCCCATCTACGCCATCCCTAAACTCCTCAAACAGCACGGTCTGAAAATTGACGATATCGGCCTGTGGGAGCTAAACGAAGCCTTTGCCTGCCAGGCTCTGTATTGCCGCGACCACCTGGGTATTGATCCTGACAAATACAATGTTAACGGCGGCGCTATCTCCATCGGCCACCCCTACGGCATGACCGGTGCACGCATGACCGGCCACGCACTGCTCGAAGGCAAGCGCCGTGGCGTGAAATATGTCGTGATTTCGATGTGTATCGGCGGTGGTATGGGGGCAGCCGGCCTGTTTGAGGTAGCCTGACACACTAGTGCCACTTGCGGCTGCCCGTCGCAAGCGGCGCCATTAGACACCATTGTTGACCAACACTGATTTCTCTTGTACATTCATGGCTTCGTCGAATTACCCAGCACCGGGAGTTGACCATGACCTTCAGCACACGTGATTTGAGCCCTCGCATCGGCACCGAAATTCAAGCCGATATCGACACCCTACTAAGCGGCAAACACGCGGCGGAGATTCGCGACATTCTCGAGCAGCGCGGCGTCGTGGTATTCAAAGAAGTGCACATGAGCGACGAACAGCAGCTCGCCTTTACCGGAACGCTGGGCAATGTAATCGACGAAGGTGAAAAAGGTGTTTACAAAGTAACACTGGATACTAAAGAAAACCCGCAAGCGGACTATCTCAAAGGCGCATTTTTCTGGCACATTGACGGCACCACACTGGATGTACCTATTCTGGCCTCCATCCTCAGCGCGAAAAAACTGTCAGAAACCGGCGGCGACACCGAGTTCAGTAATACCTATGCCGCTTACGAGGATTTAAGCGAAGAAGACAAAGCCAAATACGACAATCTGAAAGTCGTACACAGTCTCGAAAATGCTCAACAATATGTTCACCCGGAGCCCAGCTACGAAACCATGCAGATGTGGCGCCGGGTGCCTTCCAATACCCTACCGCTCGTGTGGAAACACAAATCCGGTCGCAACTCGCTGGTCCTGGGATCAACAGCGGCTTACGTTGAAGGCATGGAATATCAGGCCGGACGCGAACTGCTGGTGAAGCTGCGCGACTACGCAACCCAACCGCAGTTTGTGTATCGCCACAAATGGAACGTGGGAGACCTGGTAATCTGGGACAACACCGGCACCATGCACCGCGCAACGCGATACCCGCTGGACAGCGGCCGCATGATGCACCGCACCAAACTTGCCGGCGAAGAGTCGTTTAGCGGCTAACAGTTCTCGACTGCAGCGGCGCCTCTACTTTGTTGATATGTTGGCATCTGTACATGTGGACCTAGAGACTAGAAATTAGAGTGCCCCGCTGCTTTTTTCAACCTTCACCAAACATCACCACCGATACCCCAACGAAACGCCAAATATCCTATCTGCCCCCATCGACATATTGTGCACAATATCCCGGCGATCACCCGACAGGGTCAGGGGAATCAGGTTACGCACATAACGCTGAGCAAATAGATTGTTCACATAGCCCGCAATCTCGTAGCGCGCGCCGGCACCAGTCCAGCCCAGACGCATATCCCACACACTATAGGCGCCCAGTACGGTGGTAGGCTGCTGCTCGTTGGTGAACTGCACATCGTCCTGCCAGCGCCCCGTTACCTGGCCATACAACGCCGAGCCTGAGTCAAATAGATGATCGTAACGAGTGGTCAAAGAAGCGCTGCGCTTGGGTGCGTTGGCCAGCACGCCGCCACTCACGTCCTGAGCATCACAGCTGCCGTCGCCATCGCTATCAATCGCCCCTCCCTCATTCGGCCCCTGACCGGGAAAACACTGGGTGATAAAATCGTTATAGATTGCTCGGTTAAACAGCACAGAGCCCACCACTGAAAGCTCCGGTATGGGCCGGGCATGGAACTCAATTTCTACACCGCGCGTCTCCAACTCGCCTGCGTTATCCAGCCGATGCGATACAATTGAGCCAGTATTTTCCAGATCTCTTATCTGCGCTTGAAAATCCTCGAAGTAAGTCAGAAAAGCCGTGGCGTTAAGCTCCAGCCTATTATTAAACAGCCGGGATTTTACGCCTACTTCGTACGACCTAGCCTTCTCCGGGTCAACCGGGTTAGCCAATGCCTGCGCGGGGTCTTCCCCGGCGACATCAAACGTAGCGCCACGATACCCCGTGGAGATTGCCGCATACAGATTGACGTTTTCGTTCCAGTCCAGCATTAACGCCAGCTTTCCCGTCACGGTTTCATCAGTAACTGTTGCCCGCGTAGCCGCAAACTCGCTGCTGGTTGCCGTCGCATTGGTTGTCGCATGCGCCAATCGCGAGGTACGCTCCAGCAGCACGCTCACCTCCTCATCGATAAAGCGCGCACCAACAGTCAAATGCCAACGATCGTCGAAATGCCAGGTGCCTTCAGCAAAAACACCAAGATTGCTTATATCCACCTCTGCATCGCGGGTATCGTACTGGCTCACCGCATCATTGCCGCCCAACCCGTCACCAATACCAATGGGAACCAGCCCTGGTGCCACCGTACCGGCAATCACCGCCGCAGACAGATCTTCAATCGCTCGGTCGTAATCTTCCGTTACGCGATTATCAAACCACAGCATTCCCGCCGTATATTCGAACACCGGATTGTTGGCGGAGGTTAACCGCAATTCTTGGGTAAAGGTTTCAATCTCTATTTCTGAATAATTATTACTCAGGTCCACTCGAGCACCATCGAGTGCAGCGGCAGTGATATTGTCATCGTTGATAGAACGTCGAAATCCTGTCACGGAGCTTAGCACCATGCTTTCCAGATCCCAATCCACCGCTAACGAAGCCGCCTTACCGTCCGCATCAGACACATTGTCACCCGCACTTCTGCCCTGCCGATTTTCGTCACTGAACTGTATCGGGCGACTGCGCTCGCGCAGCGACGGATTGCCACTTCGATAAGTGAGTACTTCACCTGTACCGTCCCGTCGCTGCGCCTCCAGATTAAGACGTAAGGACAAAGTATCGGAGGCGTTCCAGCGCAGCTTACCGCGCACCCCTAACTGCTCGGATTTTGGCACATGATCTGCGCGCGATACGTCTTCCAGATGACCATCACGCTGACTGGCAAATGCCGTTATCCGCAATCCCAGCGTATCTGTCAGCGGCCCGCTTGCGGTACCCTGCAGCTTTGTGAAACTACCGGGGAAATCATCGGGATGTTCAATATTGAAGCGCAGCCGAGCTTCAAATTCTTGCGCCGGATCACGGGTAATCACGTGCACCAGCCCCGCTGAAGCATTTTTCCCGAACAGTGTTCCCTGTGGTCCGCGCAGTACCTCCACCCGCTCAATATCGGCAAAATCAAAATTCATCTGACTGTTTCGCGCTAACGGCACGCCATCGAGCATTACCGACACATTGGGTTCCACCGCGACACTGTAGACATTGGTGCCAACGCCTCGAATATTGACGGAGCTGTTAATGTAAGCATCAGCGGTAAAACGCAATGACGGTACAATCTTCGCCAGATCTTCAATATTGTTGATTTCACTGGCTTCTATTCGCTCGCGTCCCACCGCGCTTACCGCCATCGGCACATCCTGAAGATTTTGCTCTCGCTTCTGGGCCGTCACCACCACCTCTTCAAGCTGGGCTCGAGCCTTTAACGGAAGGAAAAGTGTGGGCAGCAGGGCTGCCAGCAACGGCACAAGTAACTTGTTCATACGTTCAGCTTCGTTGTTATGATATTTCAACGCGGGAATCCGCCGTGCCTTCCCACCCCGATGCTGCTATAGTAGCGGTTAATATAAGACAACACTGTTGCCTAATAAGCAATACCTCTTTTGGAAACCCGGTACAGACACAAAGACAGCCTCATGAAGCGACTTAAACCAGACACCGCCCGCTCTGCACGCTTTTCAGCCCTGAAAGATGCCGCCTATGCAGACGGACATTGGGTCAGCACCACACTGGCTGATGCCCTGCGGGAAGCCGCCAATACCACCCCTGAGAGAGTACTTTTGGTAGACGGTGATGTGCGGCTCGACTGCAGGACCCTGCACACTCAGGCAAGCCACCTGGCCAAGTTGCTACTATCCAGGGCACCCAGCGGCAGCGTCGTGTCATTTATGCTACCGAACTGGCATGAAGCCGCTGTCATCTACCTAGCATCAACCTTGGCGGGCATGGTCGCCAACCCGGTGCTACCCAATCTACGTGGTCGCGAACTGCGCTTTATTCTTGAGGACGCCGACAGCCGATTTCTGTTTGTTCCAGCCCAGTTCCGTAAATTTGACTACCGCAGCCTCGCCGATGAGGTAATCGCCGAACTGGAGCTGCCTCCTGAAGTGATCGTTCTGCGCGGCAGCCCTGGTCACCATACCGCCTTTGACACCCTGCTCCAGGCCGAGACGCCCGCCATCGAACTCCCCAGACTGAACCCGGACGATATCAGAATGGTGATGTATACCTCTGGCACCACCGGCCGCGCCAAGGGCGTGCTGCACAGCCATAACACCCTACACGCCCTGATACAGCAGCTCGGAAAGCACTGGCGCATAGATCAAGGCGATGCCTTTTTAGTGCCCTCGCCCATTAGCCATATCGGCGGTTCAATTTATGCGTTTGAGTGCCCCTTGTTGTTAGGCAGCCGCGCGGTATTGATGGAAGCCTGGCAACCAGAACCCGCTATCGATCTGATGGAAGCCGAGGGCTGCACCCATATGGCCGGAGCCACGCCATTTCTGGAACAGTTGTTGGCAGCGGCACGTAGCAAAAACACGCACCTGCAAAAACTGAAAACCTTCATCTGTGGCGGCGCCGCCGTACCGCCACAATTGATTCGTGAAGCCGCAGACTACTTCCCCAATGCCTGCGTTACCCGAGTTTACGGTTCTACTGAAGTACCCGTAACCACGGTTGGCGCACCTCTGCCTAACGAGCTGGAATTTGCTGCAGACACCGATGGTCGCGCCGGCATCGCTTTGATCAAGCTGGCAGAACACCCTGCGGCGCTACCGGGCGAAGGCGAGATCTGCGCCAAAGGTCCGCAGATGTTGTTGGGCTATTTACATGCCGAAGACGACACTAAAAGCTTTGACGACGAAGGCTATTTCCGCACCGGCGATATCGGTCGCTATATTGGTGACTACATACAAGTCACCGGCCGAGCCAAAGATATCATCATTCGCAACGGCGAGAATATTTCACCCAAAGAACTCGAAGACTTACTGCTGGAACATACCGATATTGTGGATATCGCCATCGTCGGCCGCCCTCACCCCAAAACCGGTGAGCGGGTTTGCGCGGTCATTGTTGCCGAGGGCGACAAAATGCTAGATGTGAAAGCCCTGCTTGAGTTTTTGGTGGCGCGCAATGTGGCCAAATTCAAGATACCGGAACAGGTAGATATATGGGAGAGCCTGCCTCGCAATGCCTCAGGCAAGGTGCTCAAGCACGAAATTCGCGCTGCGTTGATTAAAAACAGCAAAGACTGAACCATCGGCTTGTACAGGCTTTAGATCTATGACCTGCCAGATCATTCAATGGCAACACCCTTACGCCGTTTATACTTTTTAACGACCTGTCCCGCCTTGCTGCACAACAGCTAAACTCGTTTGTTATTAAGTTCCTGACCCTCACGGCGAAGCCTTACGCTTAATGGCCTCGTGCCGAAACTTGAATAGCGTTGCCAAACGATCTTCATCAAGCGACTCGGTATCAAGAAAGGCATTTTCGATATTAGATTTATCGATTTCCGTCATCTGGCGTCACGTAGTTTTTGACGCTCAGCCACAATCAGTAAACGCCAGTTACAGCTTTGTGCCTATGGATTAATCGACAAAGCGTATGCATTTTTCCGCGCGGGTCGACTGCTTCCGGGCAAAACGGCACCGGAAGCAGAATCCACTCAAGCCGTTTCGCGCTGCTGCTGAGCTGCGGACACATGCGGCGCCACCCATTCCCCTGGACGCTGTTCCGTTGCTGCGGCGTTCTCGAACGTTGGCAAACCGTTCACCAAAGTCAGACGCATAGGAGCTGAGTCGCGTGTCCAGCGCCATGTGAAATTGCCATCACCCATGGGCACGTCATAAACCTTTTTAAGGTCTCTCTCCGCAATCTCGTCCAGCGAAAACACCGCAATATCCGCCCGTTTGCCTACCTGCAGGCTACCGCGATCCCGGAGACTAAAATGGTCGGCAAGCTTGCCAGTCTGCACCCACACCGCTTCTTCAAGGGTGATCTGTCCTTTGGCAACAAACTCGGTAAACAATCGAATGTTTTCACCGCCGCCGCACAGCATCTGGCCGTGCGCGCCAGCATCACTGATATTGCCGACCGACTTTTTATCACGGATCAGGCTGATCACCATGTCGGTATCCATTTCGAAAGGCGGCATGGTGACTGTTGATTCAAGACCATTGGCAATCAGCCACTCCGCCATCGCATCAGAGACATGCGGCGCACCAATCTGCTTTGCATATTCGCCCAACGTCACGCCAATTGGCCCCGCATTATTCTCCGAATTAAGCAATAACATGTGCGGTGCCCGAGCCTTGGCAAAGGGCGAGAATTCAAATACATCGTTATCCCAAGACGCCCGAGCGCGCTCGCGCCAGCTGTCGTCCTTCAGCAGTGCCCGTTTGGCGTCGTCACCTTCTGCAAGGACAACCTCGTGCCAGACATAGTCATTGGATTGGGCAAACAACAAAGAGCTTTGCACACTGGCCGTGGACGTCACTGGGATATGCGCATAGCCCGTCCAGAAGTCACGACCTTCAGTTTTCAGCCGTTCGTGCATGGCAGCCAGTGGTGCCTGAATTCCCATCAGATCGCGCTGGAAAACCAGAGTTGGCAGGCCAGCCCACTGAACCCTGATATCAAGACCTTCTGTCAGCCGGGCAATACGTTCAAGCTGGTCGGGCGCTGCCATATTGCGGAAAGTATCGACAATTACCTGAAAGCTGACGCCGGGATGACGTGCCATAACTTCAAAAAGAGCGCGAAACTCCGCGTCGTCCGCGTGCAGAGAGGGTACTGGCCGGTTCTCGCCGTCATGGTCCATCAAGTTAGTTGATAGCCCCAACGCTCCCGCCGCAAGTGCTTCATCCAGCATAAATGCCATGCGTTCGATCTCATCGGCTGTCGCCGCGCGTTCCCAGGCTTCCATCCCCATTACCGCAAGTCGCAGCGCGATGTGACCACAAAAGGCTGCATAGTTAGCGGGCAAAGATGCGTTGCGCTGCATAGAAGCCTGGTATTCAGGCCAGCTGCGCCAGTCCCAGGGCAGCTCTGTCATAAAGGGGGATTCTGGAATATCTTCAAAGAACGAAAAAATACCGACCACTTCCCTGCGCACCGCTTCGTCGTCAGGCACTGGCGCCACGCTGAAACCGCAGTTACCCATGATAACGGTGGTCGCCCCAAAACCCGGCAGGGGGTCCAGTGTCTGATCCCACCACATGGCTCCATCGAAATGGGTGTGGGATTCAATAAACCCGGGGCTGACAATACAGCCGCTGGCATTTACCACCTCTTCTCCATCGTTTGGCGATAATTCGGGGGCAATCGCTTGAATAGCTCCATTGGCAATACGCAAATCACCACGGTAGGCCGGCGCGCCTGTGCCATCAACTATCGTGCCACCTTGAATCAATCGAGCTGTGGGATCTTGAGCAGACATGATCACTTTCTCCTGGTCGTCTTTTTATTCGAATAACTTTAATGATTTTACCGGGCGACTCGACTTGCCAAACGCCCTGATATCAGGTTTCACTATGAATATATGCCTGATTAGCGCTAGCCGGTAGAAGGATATGACCAAAGACTTTAACGATATTACTGAAGCCGGTGAGCTGCAGCAGACAGCGATGACTATGCTGAGGGTGATTCAGCGCCACAACCTACCCGAAGAGCAGTTGCGCCGCTTCCATCATTACTTCGTGAATCGCGGCGTTAGCGTGACATTGGCCGTTTTTCGAGACTGGATTACCCAGATCCAGCGCGAGCTCGATAGTCAGGCCTCATTAAAAGAGCTTGCCACCCATTGGACAAAAAGACTGGGCGAACGCGACACATTTAGCCAACAGGAAGCCGAGGAATTTCACCACCAATACGCCTCGGTACTCGACACCAACGCCATTATTCGCCAACCTGTTGTTATCGGTCTTGCCGAACGTGAAGCGGGCAGCCCCTTCGATGTAGAGCTATCCCAACCGGCGCGGAATATTCGCTGGGTTATTCTGTACACCGTAAAAGGTCAGGCAACGCTCAAAGCCGGAATCCGTGATATGCGTATTGGCCCCGGCGATGTACTACTGCTGCCACCCAATGCCATGTATCACCTCAACCGCTCCCCAGACAGTGCGCGCTGGAACCATTACTGGCTCTCCTTTCATCCGCACACAGACTGGCGTCACCACCTTGATTGGCCTATGCCAGCGCCCCATGTCGGCCATGTAAATGTTCCACAATCTGAGAGAAATCGCATACGGACAATACTCAACGACCTTATGGATAACAGCCTTCACCCCACCGCCGTCATGCACGACCTAGAAGCCAATCTACTGCTCCAGTTCATTCTGCGCTGTCGCAGTTATTTCCCCGACTCCCACCATCGGGTTAGCGACGAGCGTGTCGAAAATGCGAAGCGTTTTGTGGAAGAACATCTGAGCGAGGCATTTACCCTGGAACAAGTGGCAGAGGCGGTATATATGTCGCCGTCGCGACTGGCGGCCCTGTTCAAGAGCCACACGGGGCTGAGTGTGTTTAGCTGGCGCAACGAACGCCGGCTGATTCAAGCGGCGCATCGATTGCGCAGCAGTGACGAGCCCATTTCCAGTATTGGCACACAGCTTGGCTTTAGTGACCCCACGTATTTTTCACGTACATTTCGCCAACATATTGGCTGTAGCCCGAAACAGTATCGCAACCAGCAACAAAGTGACCTTGTCGGGGATCCAATAATCTAAAGCCACAAAAAAGCCCGCGCGAGGCGAGCTTCTTTGCGAGTTACAATGGAAAACCAAACCTACTTTTTCAGTTTATACGCCACCACCGAGTCACCCAGGGTGGAACCAAACATGCTGTGGCCACCCGTTGCGATAACAATGTACTGCTCACCATTTACCTCGTAGGTTACCGGGACCGCCACGGCAGCCGCCGGTACCTTGGTGCGCCAAAGTTCCTTGCCGGTCTTGAGATCGTGAGCGCGAAAGACATCATCGATGCTGTACCCGATAAAGACCACGCCACCGGCGGTGACCAGCGGGCCACCCGCCCCCGGCATGCCGAGATTGGTGTCAATAAACGGAATGGGGAATGGCATCATCGCTTCAAGGCCGCCCAGCGGTACTTCCCATACCTTTTCTTTCTTGACGATATCCACCGCCACCAGACTCGCCCATGGCGGCGCTGAACAGGGCGTTCCGAGGGAGGACATTAGCGGCTCTATGGTGGGAATATAGGGCGAATCCAATACGTCGAAGGTCATGGACAGACCTTCGACATTCTGGCCGTCCTCCTTTTTCACATTGGATTTTTCACGCGGCGTCAGCTTCACAATCATCGGCATGCGGTTTACCGGCACCACCATGATGTTGCTCTTTGGATCGTAGCCGCCGCTACCCCAGTTGGGGCCGCCACCGGCAGAAGGCATAAATACCGTGCCTTTCTCGCTAGGCGGGGTATAAATCGGGCCGTAGTTCAGCCCTTCAACTTTCTTTTTACAAAAGTGGCGATCGATCGGGGTAAAGCCCCACACATCGTCCAGATCAAACTTCTGCGGCACCAGTGCCGGCATTCCCACCGGGAAGGGTTGGGTTGGCGACAGCACTTCTCCTTTTACAAAACCTTCCTGCGGAACCGGGCGCTCTTCAATCGGCACCAGCGGTTCGCCAGTTTCGCGATCAAAGATGAACACCAACCCCATCTTGGTGTTTTGCAGCAACGCCGGCACCATCTCGTCGCCCTTCGGGTAGTCGATCAGCATCGGGCGCGCGGGTATGTCGTAATCAAATACGTTGTGGTGTACCACCTGAAAGTGCCAGGCAATTTCCCCGGTACTCGCCTTCAGGGCGACGACCGAGGTGGTGTAGTTGTTGTCGCCCACACGTTCGCCGCCATAAAAATCGCTGGACGTACTGGTGGTAGGCAGGTAGACCATATCGAGTTTTTCATCGACCGCCATCGACGACCAGACGTTACCCTGTCCAAAATTTTTGGTGCCGTCTTTCCAGGTTTTCATCGCCGGGTCACTGGCGTCGCGAGGCACAGGATCCCACTGCCACAGGAACTTTCCGGTGCGCGCGTGATAGGCCATAACGCGACCGCTGGGCGCTTTAACGCGCTGGTTATCGGCCACCGATGAGCCGACCACAATCACATCGTTAATCACCGCCGGGTGCGAGGTGGCAATCACTTCGCCGGGCATGATTTCCGGCTTATCGATGGGAATATCCACTTCGCCCATCTCACCAAAACCTTCACAGGGTTTGCCGGTTTTGGCGTCTATCGCCAGCAAACGATAATCCGCCGTGCCCAGCAGAATACGCGACGCACACGCTGCACCCGCCTCGGCCTGTTTGTCTACCCAGTGGGAGATACCCCGGCACTTGCGCATACCAATGCCGGTTTCCAGCGGGTCTTTCGGGTCGAACATCCAACGCTGTTTGCCGGTAGCCGGATCAATCGCAAAAATCTTGCGCTTGGTGCTGCAGATCATCAGGTTGCCATCGACCAGAGTAGGCTGGTCTTCAAAGGCGACCAGTTTGCCGGTCAGATCCTCAGGAGGCAGGTCTCCAGTGTGGAATTCCCAGGCCAGCTCAAGGTTGGCCACATTGCTCGCATTAATCTGGTCTAGCGATGAAAACTGGGTGCCTGACTGGTGATCGGCAAAACTGGCTGAGAAAACAGGAGCACTGGACAAGGCTCCGATCAGGCCGATGCCGGCTGCTTTTTGCGTTAACCTGCTGATCATAATTGGGGTCTCTATGCGTTATTGTCGGCGCGCATGCGTCGCTATTGATCAACAGCATTGTATAGTTGTGAAACACTGTGGGTCAATTCGCGTCACCCACGCGCAATGAATTAGTAATCTTTTATGCGTGAGTACGGCGGCGCGTTCGCGCAAAGCACAAGCAGGATATAAAAAGGACCCGCCGAAGCGGGCGGTCACAACGACCAAGGAAGGGAACCGTCGAGACGCTGCCGGCGCAGCGTCTTAGTTGTGCAGGGGAATTACTTGTTGGTTGGAAAGGCGAAACGAACACCTTCGCTCGACCCGGCTGAAGGCCAGCGCTGGGTAATGGTTTTGCGACGAGTATAGAAACGCACCGCGTCCGGGCCGTAGGCGTAAAGGTCGCCAAACAATGAGCGCTTCCAGCCGCCAAAGCTGTGATAGGCCACCGGCACCGGCAGCGGTACATTAACGCCCACCATGCCGACCTTGATGTTGTCAGTAAAGTAGCGCGCGGCTTCACCGTCACGGGTGAAAATGCAGGTACCGTTGCCGTACTCGTGATCGTCTATCAGCTGCATGGCTTCTTGCAGGGTTTCCACCCGCACCACACACAGCACTGGACCGAAGATCTCTTCCTGATAGATTTTCATTTCCGCTGTTACGTGATCAAACAAACAGCCGCCGAGGAAGAAACCCTTGTCGTGACCTTCCACTTCCAGCGCACGACCGTCTACAACTAAAGTGGCACCTTCTTTCACTCCCAGATCCACGTAGCCTTTCACCTTCTGCTGGTGGGCAGAAGTAATCAGCGGCCCCATATCATTGCTGACGTCGGTACCGGGGCCAACTTTCAAATCAGCCATACGGGTTTTCAGTTTTTCAATTAGCGTATCTGCTGCCTCATCACCGACAGCAACCGCAACTGAGATCGCCATGCAGCGCTCACCGGCTGAACCGTAAGCCGCGCCCATCAGGTTATCGGCAACGTAATCCGGGTCGGCGTCGGGCATAACTATGGCGTGATTTTTCGCGCCACCCAATGCCTGGCAGCGTTTGCCATTGGCAGTCGCCGTGCTGTAAATGTACTCAGCAATCGGGGTAGAACCCACAAACGAGATCGCTTGAACGGTTTTGTTCGCCAGCAAGGTATCCACGGCCACCTTGTCGCCATTAACCACGTTGAATACGCCGTCGGGCAGTCCCGCTTCCTGAAATAGCTCCGCAATGCGCATCGACGCCGAAGGGTCGCGCTCAGAAGGCTTCAACACAAAGGTGTTACCGCACACGATAGCCATGGGATACATCCACATAGGCACCATCGCAGGGAAGTTAAACGGCGTAATTCCCGCCACAACCCCTAACGGTTGAAATTCGCTCCAGCAATCGATATCCGGACCGGCGTTCTTGCTATGCTCACCTTTTAATAGCTCCGGAGCACCACACGCGTATTCCACAACTTCAACACCGCGCTGAAATTCGCCCATGGCATCATTGCTCACTTTGCCATGCTCCGCCGTAATCAGCGCAACAATTTCGTCGGCGTGTTTTTCCAGCAGTTCTTTAAACTTGAACATCACGCGGGCACGTTTCAGCGGTGGCGTATTGCGCCAGGCTGGATACGCAGCTTCAGCAGCGGCAATTGCAGACTCAACGGTCTGTTTGCTGGCCAGCGCAACCTGCTTCTCCGGTGAACCGGTGGCAGGATTGAATACATCCTGTGTGCGCTCAGCATCAGCAACATGTTTGCCACCGATAAAATGCCCGACTATGGTCATATCTGCTACCTCTAAATTTGCGTTAAGCCTGCCCGCCAGTGCCGTGGAAAGCGCGCGGAGAAAGCCCGTAAATGAACAGTGGCGACCATTATACTGTTGTACAGCACTGTTGACCAGAAGCAGTTGCGCAGTGTAGTCTGATCAGGCTCCGGTAACTGCGGGTGAGCGCTTGTAGCAACATGTGAACACGGCCCTCTATTCCCGCAAAGAAAATTCACAGGCCTTTGTTTTAAATGGTCTTTTTGAACACTAACAGAAACCCGGTTGCCGACTGCGAGCCAGCTATGGAGTTTTCTCAGCAATGAATTTTGAACTTTCCGACGACCAGAAAATGATGCGCGACACCTTCGCGCGCTTTCTGACAGAACAGAGCACCATGGAACGTGTGCGCTCTGCCCAGGACACCAACGGCTTTGACGCCGCATTGTGGAAGGGGCTGGCTGACATGGGCGCCCTGTCGCTGAGAGTTCCCGAAGACGCCGGCGGCATGGGGCTGGGCATATTTGATGCCGCCGTACTAATGGAAGAAGCCGGCCGCACCCTTGCCTCTGGGCCGCTGGCCGAAGCGTTAGTCGCGCTGCGCGTGGCCGGCCTGCTTGGCGCCGACAACGCCCTGCTCGAATCTGCTCTGCAGGGCGACCAAGTCATCACGCTGGCGTTGAACGACGTAGCAAGCCACGCCAAGCAATGGGTAGCCGGTGGCGCTGTAGCTTGCGCTGTAGTCGCCAAGAAAGGTAATGACATTTGCCTCTTCACACTAAGCGACACCAAACGCGGCGAAGAGACTTTGGCGTCTACCGCGCTTGCCGAAATTGATTTCAGCAACGCCCAGTGCACGATTCTTGGTAGCGATGAGACGGCGCAAACCGTCTTTGCTCAGGCAATTGAGGAGTGGAAGCTGCTGCTGGCGATCGCACTGAGCGGCCTGGCGCGTCAGGCCGTGCAAATGGCCGCCGATTACGCCTGTGAGCGCAACGCGTTTGGCCAACCCATCGGAGCTTATCAGGCCATATCCCACCCGCTGGCCGATCTGATCACTGAAGTCGACGGTGGCAAATTCCTCGCCTGGAAAGCCATTCACGATATCAAACACAATCTCAATGATGCCGCTGCACAGGTGTCCATGGCCTTCTACTGGAACGCCGACACTGCCGCCCGCGCGGTCACCCAATCGCTGCATACTTTTGGCGGCTACGGTCTGGCCACCGAATACGATATCCATCTGTACAACCTGCGCGCCAAGGCGTGGCCGCTGGTAGCGGGCGATCCGGGCAACTACCTCGAAGAGGCCGGACGTCGCCTGTACGCCAATGAACAGGTTGCGCTGCCGGATGTGGGCGAGGTCGCGATTGATTTTGATCTGGGCGACGAAGCACGCGCTATGGCCAAAGAGCTGGACGACTTGTTCAATCGCATCCTCACCCCGGAACTGCGCGCCAAGGCCCACTACTCATTCGACGGTCACGACCCAGGTGTGCATAAAATTCTTGCAGAAAACCGCTTCCTCTTCCCCGCCTGGCCCAAGGAATACGGTGGCCGTGAAGCCGAGCCCTATGTGGTCAGCGCGCTAAGTAAAGTGTGGGAAAAACAGGGCTGGACCGGACACCCGACCAGTACCACCATGCTGGTTGGCACCATGATTCGCAAATGCGGCAATGACGAAATGAAGAGCGATATCCTGCCAAAAATCGTCGCCGGCGAAGCGGTATGCTCGCTGGGTTACTCCGAGCCCGGCTGCGGTTCCGACGTGTTTGCGGCCAAAACCAAGGCCACCCAGCTGGAAGACGGATCTTGGCGAATTGATGGCGCAAAGATGTGGACCAGCGGCGCTAACATTGCCGACTATGTACTGATGCTGACACGCACCGATCCGGATCTGCCCAAGCACAAGGGCCTCACCATGTTTGTCGTACCTCTGGACACGCCCGGCATTGAAATCCACCCGGTACATACCTTCCAGGATGAGCGCACCAACGCAACCTTCTACGACAATGTCGTGATCCCCGACAAATATCGACTCGGAGAGGTTAACGGCGGCGTGAAAGTGATGGCAGCGGCGCTTGAGCTAGAACACGGCGGTGGCTTTATGAAGAGCCAGTTTGCTATGACCGAAGCGGCTGAAGAGCTGTGTCAGGAGCTTGATTTACTGCAAACCAGCAACGCACAGAAGCGTTTGGCACGCAGTAAGATGCACGCTTACATCGGCGAGGTACTGGGCAACCGCGCCCTGTGGACAGGCGTAATGGGATTGGAAAGCAAAGCCTACGGCCCTATGACCAAAATGTTCTCTTCCGAAAAATTCCAGTCTGATTCACGCGATCTTCTCGACCTGACTGCGCCGCACTCGCTGTCAAAACGCGAAGGCCCGGCCGGTGAACTCAACCTCGCCTACCGACACGCCCACGGCACCACCATTTACGGTGGGACCAGCGAGGTGCATCGCAGTATGATTGCCGAGCGGGCACTGGGTCTGCCACGCACTCGCGGATAAGAGAAAACAAAGGAAATCATGATGAGCGAAGCACCTCACCTGCTGGTCGAACAGAAAGACGGGATTCAGATCACAACCCTGAACCGGCCGGACAAACTCAATGCACTTACCGGCCAGACCATGCGCTTGTTCGAAGAGGCCTTGATCGGGTTTCGCGACAACCCGGAACTGAAAGTCATGCTGGTGCGTGCCACCGGGCGCTACTTCTGCGCCGGCGCCGACCTGCGCGACCGCTCCGACGACAAGCCTGCTCACACACCGCGCGAGATTCGGGAAAAGCACCGCCTGGGCCTGCATGGCATGCATCGCATCTACGACGAAATGGAACATATCGAAAAACCCATCGTCGTTGCCCATCAGGGCACCTGTGTAGGTGGTGGTCTGGAGCTGTCGCTGTCCTGTGATTTCCGCCTGGCCGCCAAGAGTGCGAAATACGCCTTTCCCGAAGGGAAAATGGGTGTGTTGCCCGCCTCCAATGGCGTCTCGCGTTTAACCCGGGTGATCGGTGCACACTGGGCCCGCTATCTGATTATGGCCAACCTGCCCGCCGACGCCGACCGCGCTCTGACCATGGGGTTGGTACACGAAGTGTTCCCCGATGAAAGCTTTGAAGACGATGTAATGAGCTTCTGCCGCCATCTGGCTGAACAGAATGGCGAGCAGATGGGCGCCGCCAAAATTGCCATCGAACTCTGCGCCGAACTGGGCCGCGACCAGTCGCGTCATGTTGAACGCATGGCCAACAGCGCACTGATGCTCAGCCCTGATTACCTCGCCCGCATTGAAGCCTACGTCAAGAGCGTCGGTTCAAAAAAAGACTAACCCTCGGGTATACGGAAAAACAATCTTATGGATTTTGCCTGGACCGACGAACAGAAGGCCTTTCGCGCCACTGTTCGCCAATTTCTGCAAGACAACCTGCCGGACAACTGGGAACACATCGCCCACGGCCCCGCCTCGAAAGAGCAGACCACCTTCGCCAAAACCTTCTGCGGCAAGCTGGCCGAGCAGGGTCTGTTGGTGCCACACTGGCCGGAAGAATGGGGCGGCCGCAATGTTGACCCGTGGATCGCGTTCATTCTGGCCGAAGAAATGTGGATGGCCGGCGAACCCCGTGGCGGCCAATACATGAACGTAAACTGGATTGGCCCAACCATGATGCTGTACGGCTCGGACGAGCAGAAACAGCAGCATATCCCGCCGATGGCACGCGGCGAAACCCTGTGGTGTCAGGGTTTTTCCGAACCGGAATCCGGTTCCGACCTGGCTTCACTGCGCACCAAAGCCGACAAAGACGGCAATGGGTACCGCATCAACGGCCAGAAAATCTGGACATCCTACGCCGGCGATGCAGATACCTGCTTCTGCCTGGCGCGCACTAACCCCGGCAAAAACGGCATCTCCATCTTTCTGATTCCGATGGACACCCCAGGCATCACTGTGCGCGATATTCCGAGCATTATCGGTGAAGGCGATATTCACGAAGTGTTTTTTGACGATGTGGTCGTACCCGAGACCGCTCGCCTCGGCGACGAAGGTCAGGCCTGGGAAATTGTCGGTAAAGCCTTGTCGTTAGAGCGAGTCGGCATCCCCCGCTTTGCACTGGCATCTACCACATTGAGAAAAGCTGTAGAGCTGCTCAAGGCCGAAGGTCGGTTTGGGCTCGGCGCGGTAGATCAGGCCGCCAAGGCTCACGCTGCCTGCGAAGCCGCCCGTCTCTATAGCTACAGTATTATTGACCAGCGAGCCAAAGGCCGTATTCCAGGTCCGGAAGCGAGCGTGGGGCGCTTTGCCACCGTCAATTGCGAACGCATGGTGGCGGATTTTGTGGTGGAGCATGTACCAGAAGCGATCAGCGGCCAACACCCAATGTTGCTCGCCCACCATCAGCGCGGCATCGTTGCCGGCATCGCCTCCGGTGCCGCCGAAATACAGCTCAACCTGATTGCCACCCAATACCTTGAACTACCACGGGAGCCGCGCTGATGGATTTCGAACTCAACGACGATCAGCTCGCGGTAACCAGTGAGCTGGAAAAGCTGGCAGGGCAATTCGCTACCTCGCCAGTCGATTTTCACGGCTTTGCGTTAGCCAGCCCCGAGCTGGAACAGCAACTGGAAGACAACGGCTTTTTTGAGCTCGCCACGATGGAAGGAATGGGGCCGATTACCGCCGCATTGGCCGTCGAGCGCCTGGCCAAACTGCCTTACACCGCTGAAATCGCGCTATCTATGCTGGTTCGCCCTGCGCTAAACATGGAATTGCCACGCCCCTTTGCTGTGGTGGAAAACTCTCGCCCCGGCCGCTTTGTCGCGACAGCGAAAACAGTACTCGTGATTGACGGCGACAACGTTAGCGTTGCCCACCCTTCTGCCGATCAGGTAGAGAGCCTGCCCGACTCGCTCTTCGCCTACCCCATGGCGAAACTGAAAAGCGATGTAGAACTCACTGCGCTATCTGCTGAAGAAGCCGACACCGTCAAAACCTGGCTGCGCATCGCCAATGCCTGTGAGATGGCCGGGCTACTGCAGGCTGCCATCGACGCCACAGTGAAACATGTTAGCGTGCGCAAGCAGTTCGGCCGCCCGCTGGGCACCTTTCAGGCGCTGCGCCATAGACTGAGTGAGTGTACGGTACTGGCTGGCGGTGTACGTTGGCTTGCGCTAAAAGCGGCCTGGAGCGGCGATGCAGGCGAAGCTGCCATGGCATTACTACACGGCCAGGAAAGCGCCCTGCGCGTGGTGTATGACATGCATCAGATGTCTGGCGCTATGGGCATGACACTGGAGATGGATCTGCACCTGTGGACTTATCGCCTGAAAGCCCTACTCAGTGATTTGGGTGGTCGCGGTGGTCAGGCTCAAGCCGTAGCTCAATACTGCTTTGACGCCGCATGAGCGAAGCCAGCACCTTTGACAGCCTGCGTGCAGCGGGTTGGACGGATCTCACCACCGAAGGTTTTACCGGCTATGTCGGCCCCTTCTGGTTTCGCGGCGATGCCCACAACCATGAAGTCGGTATGCTGGTTGAAAGTCGTCACGCCAATTCCCATATCGGCACGCTCCACGGCGGCGTGGTGATGACCTTCGCCGATATAGGCCTTGGCAGTGCCATGTCAAAAGCATTGGGGGCAAAGGCGCGCGGCTATGTGACACTGTCCCTGCAAACCCAGTTTGTGTCGGTGGCGCGAGTCGGTGAATTTATTACCTGCAAGCCGGAAATCGTGCGTCAGGCAAGGGATGTTGTATTTATCCGCGGACTGATCAAAACCGGGGAAAAAACAATTGCGAGCGCCGAAGGGATTTGGAAGGAGATGGCGTCGGCCAGGTAGTGCTAACGGGGCAGCCCGCTAACAGAACGAATATGGGGACAGCCACCGGTTTTTGCTTTAGGCTAAACCCGTGCGCAATCAGGACAAATAATGACCCCTCCCCTTCGTATTCGCTATCAGACCATTGAAGTCGGCAACAACGACATTCACGTGTGTACACTGCGAGATCGCCAGCAGTTCAGCGACCCGGAAAGCCTCGCCGAGAATCTGGGCATTTCGTCTGCACTCTGGCCCATTTTTGGCGTAGTCTGGCCATCGAGCCTGGTGCTGGCCCATCACATCGCCGACTTTCAGACCGAGGGCAAACGCATTTTAGAAGTAGGCTGCGGAATCGCCTTATCCAGCCTGCTGCTCAATGCGCTAAAAGCCGACATCACCGCAACCGACTACCACCCCGAAGTTGAAGCATTTCTGGCCCGCAATACGCGGCTAAATGACGGTAAAACAATTGCCTTTGAGCGCGCCGACTGGGCAGATACCCAAAGCACGCTGGGTACCTTCGACCTGATTATCGGCAGTGATCTGCTTTATGAAGATGAACACATCGCCTTATTGGCGGAATTTATCCACCGCCATGCAAGACCTGCCTGTGAAGTGATCCTGGTGGATCCCGGCCGGGGCCGGAAGAACAAGTTCAGCCGGGCTATGGGCGCCAATGGTTTCAGCAGCAATCACATCAAGCCCTTGCACACCGACTACCTCGACGGCGTCTTCAAGGGCGACATTCTGCAGTTTGCCCGAAGCCTGTAGCCCCTTGTATTGGCCTGCGATCAGGACAGAGGGGGAGAACGCTCGGCCAACAATGCTTCCGGCGTCATATATTTGGTCGTACTCCAGCCACCGTCCAGCGCAATCGTCTGGCCATTGATATAACTGCCCTCTTTCGACGCCAGAAAAAATACCGTGGCGGCAACATCCTCCACAGTGCCCTCGCGGTCACAGGGCGTCAGCTCATGATTAATACGGCGGAA
>NZ_JBFJTH010000059.1:0-20618 GCF_041625495.1 Litorivivens sp.
ATCAGAAGCCCCGATGTTTGTCAGCAAATAGCCCGCTGTCTGCAAGGCGATTGCAGTTCTCGATGGCCTGCTTATTGTCTTCGCGCCACTTTCTGCGCTTGCTTACCCTGACTTCCTCTTCCAGTGCACGCTCAAGGGTAGCAGAAAGGTTTACCTTTAAGCTCCTTGCTTCGGCAAGTAAGCTACTGTTTATGCTAAGGTTTGTAGCCTTTTTGGGGGCCTCTTTATCAAATATCTCGCGCATCACAGAACCTCCTGCATGCATAATGCGTATAATAGATGCGCATGGTAGCAGCAAGGCATTTAACAAGGCAAGGCAGGCCGACGCCGTAAAGCGGCGCGGTTGCTTGCGGCGTTAGTGCTCTGAATCGATTCATCCTATTTCTAGCCGTTCTCCGACTATCAGGACCACTGGTCGCCGGAGAGGTAAGACCTTACCCATCGCTATTCGATGGTGAAATTGGCTCTCCATTCCCCCTCAAAGCGGAAGGTGAACGGCGACATGAGCGCTCGCCAGTAACTCAGTTTCGCGTGCCAAATTATGGGCCGACGTCCTCCTTTTTTACGGAGTACCAGATTCAACTGATCAGTCAAGGCGATTTTGTATCCATGGTTACTGCCGAGGCGCCAGTCATTTCTAATGCTGAGTGCCTTAACAGGCTCGATTACTTTCGGCACTTAATATTGGAAAAGTTCTCCGCATATCGTTTGGTTTCGGTCGAGAAAAGTCAGCTAGGTGCTGGCGATGAACTCTCCGCTCCGAACGAGAATCGCCACTTCGTGGCGACCGGCCATCGAAATTATGGGATATCTGAATTACGCTTCAATACGCGGCTAACTCGCCCATCTGGAAACTACATTTCATAACTGACTTCTAAACCAATATTTCGTGGCTCCGAGTAGATCGAGCTCTGGAAGTAAGTCAGATTCCATTGGTTACTGTTGGAGATGCGGTACTTTTTATTTTCCAGATTGGTGCCAAACAAGCGCAGAGTGAATGGCGAATTAAACGGCCTGCGCCAATCAATACTGCCACGTGTCAGGCCGACTGCGGGCATCCAGACGCCAGGCTCTGCTTCAGGTACAGACGTCAATGCTGTGTAGCGTTTGTCCACCCAAGCATAGGTAATTGCAGCTTCCAACTCGCCAAACTGGTCTGAAATTGGTAATTGATATCGCAGAGACAAGCTGTATTGGTGCTCTGGAACATTACGGAAGGGAACGCAAGTCAGCTCCAATTTCCCGCCATTGGTTATTTCATTGCCGCTGCAATCAAGCTGGGGCGTTGCGCCATAGTAGTCGTATGAAAACTCGTTATAGCCCGCTTCGGTGTAGCCGTAAGTGCCGATAAAATAGAGGCGCTCAGAAAGCGGCATCATCATATCCATTTCGAATCCACCTACCCAGGCTTCACCGACATTGAAATTCGCCTGACCAAGCTGTGCTACCGGACTTGGTCTGTTGGGATCAATATAGGCGTCAGGTGCTGAAACCTGCATATCGGTGTAGTCGGTATAGTAGATTGCGGTATTCAAGCGAATGGGCAGGTCGCCAATTTTAAAGTCGGATTTTTGTCCAATTTCGTAGTTCAAAACATATTCCGGATCAAATGTTCTATGATCCGGATTTGCTGAAACCGTTGAAATGCCTCCGGTTTTGTAACCCTTGCTGACCTTGCCATACACCATGGTATTCTCAAACTTATAATCCAGGCCTAGGGTAAAGGTTGGTGAGGAACTGGAAATCTCCGTGACATAACTGCTGTCCGCGAGCGGGAATACACCTGCTGCAATCTGCGTAATAAAGCCTGTTCCCTTAGTGGTGTCTTTGGTATAGCGTGCCCCAGCCGTTAAATTCAGTCCGGCCAATTTCTCTGACGTCACCCCGAGATCAATAGTTGATTGCGCAAACCCGGCTATTGAGTCATTGCTTTGGGTGTAGCCTTGATCAACGTTGACAAACATCAGCGACGTTGCTTTGATGTTTCCCTTCGCCTCTGTCTCTGAGTAATAGGCACCGATAACGTAGGAGAGCATGTCCTCCAGAGCTTTCCCCTGAAGCTGAATTTCCTCCGAGAAGGTTTCGACGTTCGCGTTATCGAGATCGTCTGGGTTGATAAATTCATTCAGCGCCACTCTGGAGCCATCGAGATCCCAGCGGTAGGTGTGATCCATCGTCGAGTAACTGACGATATTGACCAGGCTCAGAGAATCGTTCAGTGCCAGGCTTAATTTATCGAGATACAGCCCGCTCTCAAGTTGGTCATTCGGGTCTGCACTGAGTTGTACGCGTCGAACGCCACGTGCAGCCTGTTCATCAAGGACATCCTGGCCGCAGTTTGATGAAGGCCCATATACATTCAGAATCAGACAACCCGCATTGGCGGTTTGCGAAAGGTCTACACCGGGAATAATTGTGGTGATCAGTCCCGCGCCGATTGCTGAAGGAATTGCCTTGTTCAATCCTTCGCGATTGATACGTTCTATAACCGTTGCGGTGCCGTTATCGCTGCTGTCGGAATAATTGAGCATCAAGTAGTTTTCGATGTTCTCGGTTGGACGCCAGAGTAAGCTGAATCGCCCCGTCCAGTAACTTTTGCTGTCATAGTCTTTGCCGGTCACAACATCCTCGGTGAAACCATCGCGATCAAAGACTTTCGCCCCCAATCTTGCCATCAATACCTCATCGATAATCGGAAAATTGATCACGGCTTGATAACTATGTCCATCTGCTTGTACACCGCTTTCGCCGGCCATACGAGTTACATTGCCGCTGGCCGAAAACGAAAATTCTTCATGTGGTCTGGCAGGCTCCAGCAGCATTGCCCCCCCGGTGGTGTTGCGACCAAAAAGCGTTCCCTGTGAACCTTTCAATATCTGGACGTTGGCAAGATCAAAAAACTTACCGGGGCCACCCTGGTAGTTTGCGACGGGATCAGCGGGCAGAGCCACTTCGCTCATATACATGACTACCCCGGGGGCACTGCCGAATTGCGAACCTTGCCCACGAATAGTCGGTGTTTCTGTATTTCGCATTGTGTTACCGGTATCAACGACCAGCGAGGGGACTTTTCCATTCAGATCAGTTGGGCTATTTATCTGTTCTCTAGCAAGGTCGCTGGCGCTCATCGCAGAAATGGCAATTGGCACGTCTTGCGCATTTTCCGAGGTTCTCCGAGCGGTCACCAGAATTTCCTCCAGCCCGATGCCCACGGGTTTCTCAGAAGCAGCAGTAGTTTTCTGCTCTTCTTGTGTAAGGCCAGTCGATGCTGATAAGAGGAGAATTGCACTGAGTAACAGTGCGCGAACGGAAGGCAATCGCACACTGTTTTTCGCTTTAAATGGGCCCACCACCTTTTCTCCTGATCAATTATTATTTGCCACGCGTTCAGAAACTCAGCATTACTTCATGCGCTTTAATAAATACGGATAGACCTTGCCTGCGTTCCACTGACAGACATACAGATTGTCATCGCCATCGGCACAGACGTCGTGTACATGACAAAAACTGGAAAAATCGGACACCAGATCAGTCAAGTTTCCTGACTCATCAAATTTCGCCGTTCCGCCAAGCGTTGCGCAGACTCTGTTGTTTTTATCGAGGAGCGCCACAAAGCCCGAGTTTGCCTTGAGATGTTTTCCGGACCAGCACAGTCCCAACAGGATATTCTGACCGTGAACGACTGGTCGACAGGGAAAGCCACCAGGAAGCGGGATATCGTTGAGGTATTCTCCATCGAGGCTGAATCGCTTTAAACATGAGGCCTTGCGAGAGGTGACCAGCAGGATCGGATGTTCTGGATCGCGGGTATCAACCGCGATTCCATGTGCAAAATCCAGCTTGTCCCTCTCCTTGCCTTTCCCCCCAAAGACGCGAACAAGGTTGCCTCCGTTATCAAACTGCAGAATGTGTTGGGAGCCATAGCCATCCGCAACGTAAATATCGCCATTGGGTGCCACGGCCGTTTGCGTCGGTGCATAGGGCATAGAGCGGCTATAAATGCCTGCGTCGGCTGGGTTCGGCAGTATTTTCAGTAAATCGCCTGAAAGAGAGAACTTCATTACCCGGGGATTGTAAGGATCACAAATCCACAGTACCTCCTTACCATTTTCGACAGCCAGGGTCAGGCCATGCGCTCCCGAAGAATTTAATGTCCATTTTCCTTCCACATGACCGGTGCGATTGAAAATAATGATATTGTTCTTGGGGTTATCGGTGAGCAAATACAGCCTGTTTTTGCTGTCTATCACCATTTCATGACAATTATTTACCTGCAGCGATTGGGCGTCTGTCTGACACCATTGCCGGTCAAGCCGATAGCGATACTGTCCTTCTCCGAGTACGTCGGTGTCATATTCTGGTGTCCTGATCCAGCGCATTCTTGAAAAGAGTTGGATGGCAGTAATATAGACATTGCCTGCCCATTCAGTCGCTTTGCCATGCAGTCGTTGAATCAGCATCAGGGCACCAACGCTTTACCGACGAGACAGCACAAGAGGCAATTTTTCATATCGTCTGACCTGGAGGCTTTCGACCCATTGCGGTGGGGTTTTGGGGTCGAGAGAAATGTCGTTTGTCATCTCCAACAGTTTGCCCAACACAATTTTTGCCTCCAGTCTTGCCAATGGCGCACCGATACACATATGGATACCTTTGCCAAAGGTCATGTGGCGACGCGGACGATCAAGGTCAATTTTATCTGCGTGCTCAAAGACCTTTGGGTCCCGATTGCCTGCTCCCCAAAAAAGTAGGACCGTTGAGCCTGATGGAATAACGGTATCGCCGAGCTGAGTATTTTTATGGGTTGAGCGCAAGTGGTAGCGGAACGGTGATTCAAGTCGAGCGATTTCCTCAATAAAATTCGGAATACGTTCTGGCGCTTCGCGCAGGCTCTGCTGAAGCTGAGGGCTGTCAGCAAGGATGCGTACCGCACTGCCGAGTAGGCTGGTGGTGGACTCACCCCCGGCGGACAGGAATAGATGCAAGAAGGCGGCACCCTCCATCTGGCTTAATGTTCCATCAGCGATACTGCGCTTGATCGATCCGAGAATATTTTCGCTGCCCGGTTGTGTTGCTTTCAGTTGTCTGGCTACCCAGCGATTGATAAGTAAGGAACGGATCATGTACCAAGCCAGCTGTGGCAGCGACGAAGAACCACTGACGATGGCCGTCGAATCAAAGGCGGCTCGCAGCATTTTGTTAATATCCGCACCTTGAAAGCCGACAAGATCACTGACAATCTGCATCGGCAGTGGATTTGCAATTGCAGACATAAAATCAATATCGCCGGCGTCGACGGCTTTTGTCACATAACAGGTGGCTACCTTTTCAATTTCATCTTGCAGTTCGGCGATGCGCTTTGGTGAAAAACTGGGCAGCACAGCCCGCTTGTGGGTTTCATGAACAGGGAGGTCGGCGGTAGCTAGAACTTCCAGCACTCCCGCACGGCGAAAAATCCGGCCGGGTAGCCCGTTCCGTTTGCGATAGAGCACGCTGGTCATTTTCGACGAGAAATCAGCGGTACGCTTTGTTGCTTCGTCGATCAGGGCATAATCGCTTACAATAAAAATTTTTGTGTCGGGTACCCGCCAAACTGGCGCTTCATCGCGCAGTTGCCGATAGAAAGGATAAGGGTTCTCGAGTACCGCTTTATCGAGCAGTACTTTTGCAGGTATAGGTTTGCTCATTTTGCCATTGAAATTTGCATGATGTTATTTATTATTGTCAGCATGCTGACAACGTGAGTCGGAAATGTCAAGATATGGATCTCAAGCGCGTAGCCCTCAATAAAGAAGCCAATAGCCTCATTGTTCAGGTTTTCAGGCTTAACGGTTTGCTCTTGCATACGGCAGATAACTTGGTGTCGAAGTTTGGATTGACCGGTGCCCGATGGCAGGTATTGGGGGCCATTGCTCGGGCCGGACAGCCTGAAACGATTTCCTCCATAGCGCGAAATATGGGGCTGACAAGACAAAGCGTCCACCGGGTTGTGCGTGAAATGGAGGCTGAGGGTATGCTGGCCTTTAGTGATAACCCGCTTCACAAGCGCGCAAAACTTGTGATGATGACAAAAAAAGGCGAAGCCGCATTTCTTGCCGCACTTGAGCTTCAAGGCCCTTGGGTCAAAGCCTTGTCTGACGGAATCAGCAAGCAGCGTCTGGTCGATGCCAATGAGGTATTACAGGCGATCAGCAAGCGCCTGGAAGATCAGAAGGGGTAGTATTCAGGTGTGCTGATGCGATAGGTCCGCGCTGTTTGAATGATCGGGGCTTAAAATGAGGTTGCAAACGCGGCCATGCTGAGAATTATCTCGGGTAGGTTTGCGGCGATAATTGGCCCGTCTCGATGTGTCTTTACCATTCCATAGGCTACCAACAATCTACACAGAC
This sequence comes from Litorivivens sp., assembly GCF_041625495.1. Lineage (GTDB taxonomy): Bacteria > Pseudomonadota > Gammaproteobacteria > Pseudomonadales > Spongiibacteraceae > Litorivivens. Next base: position 6,390 of record NZ_JBFJTH010000059.1, read on the forward strand.
GTTGATACATACTTTGTATACCTAGATTTTTATTACGAGTAAATGGCTAATATCTATGACGGCAGGTCAGACGGTCATTAGCCGTTTTATCAAAGGGGTCCGAGAATGGGTCAAACCCGCAAAATAAACTAAGATAGATATACCTTAGCTTACAAGCTCCAAGCCGTTAAGTTGGCAAGCCACCCTGGCGTTATGGCAAAGGACGTTGCAGAATCTTTGGACTTCCCCGAGAATCCTAGACACTTCCGCGCTATTCGCATGAAAGTGTCTACAAAAGTGGTGCCAGTTCATCGCCCCAAGCGGTCGCCTGCTGTAGGCGTTAGTTAAACGGGGCAAGAAATTTACGGCAGATTTTAGGGCGTCTTTTTTGTAGACTGATTCGAATCAGTAAAAGGAAATAACAATAATGACAAAAACCCAGATGGCCCGGTCTCTCATGACGGGAATCCTGTTCTCTCTCTGTAGCCTTTTTGCCGGCATCTCTCTGGCGCAGGATTCAGAGCCGGATTTTGCATCCGGTACCTTTCACTTTTTTGATATTATTGTGCCGCAGCCCAAAGATGTGATCCTAAAACTTCTGCCTCCCGGGTATACACTGGCTGATGCTCCCAAGATTCTTACCAAAGGCAAAAACGATCACGTGTTGCTAGTTTCTCTTGGCCAAGTAATTGAAAGTACGATGTACGACAGCGCCCCGCTTCCCAGCTTTTATGACGTCAAGCTTTCGATTCCCTATGTTAAAGCGCCCGGCGTTCAGGGTCTTGTTGTGTACGACATTGCCTATTTTTTTGAGAACCCGGCAATGTGCTTCGGCGTATTTGCCGAGTGCCAACCCTCTACGGTGAATATGTCCTACGGTGACAGTGGTACGTTCAGTGTGCGGCGACACCTGCAGGACGCTCTCAGCTCTCCGGTGGCGGAAGGTAGCTATGAGCTTGGTTCAGTGTATGCCCCCACAGCGCTCGTCAACGCTGTCGATACCTACGTGAATACGCAGCCAATGTTGGGCTCTTCACCGCTGGCCTGCAATGCGATTCCCAGCTCTGCTTACCCGTCTTGCCTGGAACGGGAAGACCGCTTTAGTGACGCCACGATGGGACCACGCACTCACCGCGTTAGTCTGAAATTGAAATTGGCGGAATTTGGCTGTCAGGCCGAGGGATTGCCCGAGGTTTTGGAGGTAGATAACGTGATTGCGCTCGAAGGCATCATGCCATTTCGGGCCGGTACCCCTCAAACCTGCCCGGTAGAATAAGCTCGAAAAACAATAGCTTAAAAAACTACATAAACTTGCAAACGTCCCTACGTATACTTGTTGCGTAACTCGTGGATCCGAAGTTTTCCAGTGGGGGTGCGGGGCAGTGCCTCGGTAAATTCGATACTACGCGGGATCTTGAAGCCAGCCAGATGTTGCCGCGCAAAATCACGGATAGCTGCCGCTAGGTCAGAAGAAGGTTGGTGGCCTGTTTGTAGTTGCACCAGCGCTTTAACTTCTTCGCCCCATTCCGGGTTGGGAATTCCAAATACGGCCACATCCAAAATTTGAGGATGGTTCATCAGTGCCTGTTCTACTTCCTGCGGGTAGATATTTACTCCGCCGGAGATAATCATGTGGGAGGCACGGTCGGACAGGTAGACGAAGCCTTCTTTGTCTACCCTGCCAATATCGCCGAGGCTCATAACATGGGGTTGGGGGTGGGCTTTGGCCGTTTTTTCCGGATCGTTGTGATAACTGAAGATTTGCGCCAGTTCTGTGTGACGGCAATAGAGCAGGCCGGTGTCGTCGGCTATTGGTTTGCCGCTTTCATCGCCAACAAACACGTCAAAGTTACCAATCGCTTTTCCTACCGTGCCGGGATGGTTTAACCATTCTTCGCTGGTGACCATCGTCACAATGCCAGACTCCGTGCCGCCCCAGTACTCGGTCAATATTGGGCCCCACCAGTCGATCATGCGTTTTTTTACCGATTGTGCAATGGGGGCGGCCCCGTGCAATACGTAGTTCAGTGAAGGCAGCTGTGGGGCGTTGCCCTTGTCATCTATGTGCTGCAGCAAGCGAACAAACATTGTTGGTACTAGGTGGGTGGTGGTGACGCTGTATTGCTGAACGGCATTGAAAAATGTGTCGCAGTCCCACTTGGGCAAAATGATCATGGGGGCACCATTGATCAGGTCATACAGTGCAAGCAGGCCGGGGGCTGCGTGATAGAGAGGGCCGGTGACTAGATGGGGTCCGCCGCCTTGTAAGCCAAAGTTGCGTCCTGCCAGACGCATGCGATCCAGCAGCTGACCTACCGTGTCAGGTTTGGCGCGCCGTACGCCTTTAGGGCGGCCAGTGGTGCCGCTGGTATACAACATGCTGCCGCCACAGGGCGAAGATTCGTCAATTTCGGTGCCCGTTGGCAGGGGGCCGAGTGTCTGCAGGTTGATGATTTGGCCTGTGCCATGGGGTGCCAATAGCGCTTCGTGGCTGTTGTCGCAGAACACGAGGCTGGCCCCACAGTCATGGCGAATGTAGTCAATTTCAGATGCGGTGAGGTGGGTGTTCACCGGTGTAACCCATGCTCCTGCCAATTGTCCGGCGAGCATCGCCTCCACGTGATCAATGCGATTGCCTACCAGCAACGCGATGTGATCACCGGGAGCAATGCCATACTCGGTTTGTAGCAGTGTCACCAGAGCGGTAACGCGGGCATGCAGTTCGCGCCAGGTTCTACGCGACGTGAGATCTGTGATGGCAAGGCTGTCGGGATTGTTTGTGAGCTGTTGTTTAAACAGGCTGGATGGCATTGCAGAACCTTGAAGTGGTCGTTACTGAGTTCGCAGAGAATAGGGCCTTGCGTTAAATAGCTCAAACTCTCCGGTTAATAAATAGGCGGCACTACCGGCATGAATATGCTGCGCAGTACCTTCAGTGCGTGCTGCTTTTTGGCGCAGTTGCACTGTTTGCGGACAGCAACTTCCACAAAAAACGGGTAAAATTACGCAAACTGCACGCTAAATTAACGCTATGGCTAAGGGAACTTTGCCTAGCGTTGATAAACTAATGGGGTAATTGCGGCAGGCACAGTTTATGCACTGCTGAATTATCACCAGTCGATTTATTGCACTAGGATTTCATGAGACAGAGTAAAGCCCTTTATGGCATTTCCCGCATTGACGACCCGATTTACCGCACCCACGCTTGGCGCGTCAGCCTGCGGCGGCAGAATCGCATGTTTGTAAGAAATTTCGCTGATAAGCAGCACGGCGGCAAGCAGCGCGCGCTCGCGGCGGCCAAGGCTTATCGCGATCGTATAGTCAAAGAGCATCCGCCCACTACCCGGCAGCAGTTCTGTGCAACCTTGCGTCGCCACAATACCAGTGGCATTCCTGGGGTGTACCGCTATGCCAAGCCCTATGTGCTGGCCGACGGCGAGGTAAGAAAGCTCTGGTACTGGGAAACAACCTGGCCCACCCCGGAGGGCGGTAGTGCAAAAGCTACATTCAGCGTAAAGCAGTACGGTGAGGAAAAAGCGAAGCAATTGGCCATTGCTGCGCGTGAGGCAGGAGTGCGTAAGCTGGAGGGCGTGTTCTGGGCGTCAGAGCGCGGAGCCGCCTAAATACCGGGCTGCCAATTCCTAGACGACAGAGCGAGGGAGCAATGACACAATGTGTGACAGGCTTCCGCTTTGTCGTGAAAAGAAGAGTGACAATCGGTAGTTGCGCAACTAAAGTGTGAATATTCACATTTTAGAGATTGTGCGTGATGCGTTCGCAGATTCCTGAAGAGCCGCTTCTCACACCTGTCTTGATTAAGGAAAATCTGGCAGTAATAGACGAGCTGCGGCAAACCATCCGACAGGGCGCCGGGGCGACCTGTGAGCCTGAGGCCGCATCGTCGCTGAGTTTTAGGTGCGACAACTGGAAATACCGCAGGCATGCTGTCTATGTGCCTACCAGCCTGTTGACCGAGTGCGTCAATCTTATCCCGCAGCGAGATCTAACAAGTCTTTGTAGCATCGTGATCAACGAGGCCTATGCGCACTTTATTGCTCGGGTGGAGCTGGACACTCGAGTAGTGGCGGAGCAGATGGTGATCACTAGCGCCATTATGATTCATCTCGATTCTGCGGCACGGTCTGCACTGTTAGACGCAGAAAATCGCTACGGTGTTTCCTACTTGCTCAGCCTTTCGCTTGAAGGTTCAAGCGGTGGCACGAGCGGCTATTTTGACGTGCAGCACCGGCTGTATAGAAATCAACGGGCAGTTTCAGATGCGCATGAGAGTGTCAGCAGCCCGGCGACAATCTCATTTCCCGCCGGATATGGGGAGCAGGCTTGTCGCCCTCAGGGCGTGACTCTCCAGTGATCGCTCTGGAGGCAGCGTTGACTGATATATGCCTCACCGATAAGACGCGAGTTAAAGAGACTCCCCCAGGTTTGCGATTTATGGAAGCTGCGTTTCCCATAAGTGCCGAGCCTGCCGATGCTACGTCAGTAAGGCATCGGCTCGACTGATCACTGCCAGATGACGGGTTTGCGCGCTTTATACCAGGCGTCGGCCAGCGGTGAGTAGCGCGATTCAATCACGTCCCGCTTTATTTTCATGGTTGGCGTTAGCGCGCCGTCTTCGATACCCCAACGGTCCTTGACGACCACAATAAACGCCAGGTGCTCATGTGGGTCTAGGCCGGCGTTTGTTTGCTTGAGCAGCTGCTGCAGTGTGGCCGACTGGCCGGCTCGGGCCTCGGTATCTGTTGGGAGTCCTTCCGAGAGCATAGCCAATGCAAAAGGTTGAGGATGGCCCGCGCCAGTGACACAGGCGGCCTCAATCATGGCGTTAGCGGCGAGCTTGTTTTCAATAGGCGCGGGCGCTACATACTTGCCCTTGGCGGTCTTGAATAACTCTTTGGTGCGGCCCGTGATAAACAGGTAGCCATCGTCATCGATATGGCCGCGATCACCGGTTCGAAACCAACCGTCTTCCGTATGGGCCTCGGCAGTTTTGTCTGCGTCCTTGAAATAGCCCAGCATATTGTTAGGTGACCGAATCTGTATTTCGCCGTCGTCTGCAATACGGTGATCAATGCCGGGGTAAGCTCGGCCGACGGTGCCAGCAATCTTTTCCCCCGGCAGCGTAGAGTGGGATAGGGCAAAATTCTCTGACATGCCATAGCCCTCGAGCATGGTCAGCCCCAGTCGTCGATACCAGTCCAATACGGCCTGTGGTAAAGGCGCCGAACCCGTTACCGCGTACTTGACGTGGTCTAGGCCGAGCTGCTTGAGGATCTTCTTTTTTACCACGCCAGACAGGATGGGAATGCGAAGCAGGCGGTTTAGCTTCGGCTCAGGCATTTTTTCGAGTACACCCAAGCGGAAGCGAATCCAGAGTCGCGGTACGGAAAAGAATACTGTCGGGCGGGCACGTCGTAAATCTGCGGGAAAGGTTTGCAGGCTCTCTGAAAAGAAAATGTGGAACCCAAAGAAGAGACCGTCAACCTCCACCATGAGCCGTTCCGCAACATGGGCGAGAGGTAAGTAAGATAGTGCGCGCTCACGTTCCGCAAACGTCAGACGCTGGCTACAACTCTCAACGGCAGCAGACATGGTGCCGAAGGAATGCATGACCCCTTTGGGTGCGCCTGTAGACCCCGAGGTATAAACGATGGTTGCCAGATCCTCAGGTTTGCGTCGATCAAGCTCTGCATCCGGCAAGGGCGCGCTATCTTCTATGATCTTGCCAAGCCGTGGTGCCTGTACCTGCGAGGGTGCCAGATCGAACGCGACGCACGGCATACCTTCCGGCACGCCGGGCTGCATCATGTCCCAGTCATCTAGCTTGCCGACAAAGAGTAAGCGGGCTTCGCTGTGTTCCAAAATCTGTCTAACGGTGTCAGCGGCAAGTGTCGGGTAGAGCGGCACCGAGATATGTCCTGCCATCCAGATGGCCAGATCGGCAATGATCCATTGCGCACAATTCTTGGAGCAAAGGGCAATCTGACTAGCAGGAGGAAAGTTCTGAGACTTGAGGTAGGTCGCCAGACAGCGCGCCTGATGGTCAACATCCTGCCAGCTGTAGTCGATAACGCTACCATCTGCTAGTGGTTGGGTAAGGAAGGTCTCGTTGCCTCGGCGGTTTACCCAGTGGGCGAGCCAGTCGAGTGGCGAATGCGATGAGGGAGTTACATTACTGTTAGTCATAGAGCCTTCATTATTATGGTTGGTAACGGTGAGCATGTGTTCGGCGCACAAACCACCATACGCCTTTGTACCGCAAAATTCCTGCCTATAGCGCCTATAGATGAATGGTAGGCGACAGGGGAATATATTTTCAGAAGCGGAAAACCCAGTCAAATGTGCTTTCGCCCACTTATAGTGCGCTCTGCCGCCTAATGATTAATAGACTGTAACCACGATGGCGAAACCGAATTACGTAAACTTCCCGGCTTAGATGACACATTACAATATAAGAAGTTAGCTACTATGATCACGGACCAACTGAGTACTCGTAAAAAGACCCTGTCGACGTTCACCGCATTGGCATGTGCATCACTGCTTTGCGCTACCGCGCACGCACAGCAGGCTAGTGGGGAAAAGGCGGCCGGCAAGGCGTCTGAAGTTTCGCAGCAGCCGAACCGGGCTACCAAGCGCGCTGCCCTCGAAGAAGTTGTGGTCACGGCCCGTCGCCGTGAGGAGAGCTTACAGACTGCGCCGGTGGCCGTCTCCGCCCTTACTGGTGATGATATGCGCCAGCGCGGTATTACTAATACCGGTGAGCTCGCCAAAAGTGTTCCCAGCCTGGAGATCAGCCAAGGTCGCGCCAGCCAGATCTATATCCGTGGCGTGGGGCAACGCTCCGGTTTTGCCCGTGTTGACCCCACCGTCGGTGTCTATCTGGATGATCTGTTTATCCCGCGCTCTGACAGTCAGCTTCTGGATACGGTGGATATCGAGAACGTGCAGGTTCTGCGTGGTCCTCAGGGTACGCTTTTCGGCAAGAACACAACTGGCGGCGCAATGGTACTGACGCTCGCCAAGCCCGGTGATACCCAAGAAGGCTATGTTGACCTGACGCTAGGCAGCCTTGGCGCTCAAACCCTCAGAGCCGCCTGGACTCAGCCGGTCACCGATGATCTGTCGGTACGGTTCGCCATCAACAATCGTCGCCGAGATGGTTTTACAGAGGATGTTGTTTCCGGTCAGAAAGGCGGCTCGGTGGATAGACTCTCGGGATTGTTTCAAACCCGCTGGCTCGCCAGCGACAGCGTCACAGTAGATACCCTGCTGTTTCTGAGTGACCGTGATGACACACTCGAACACAACAACTGCCGTATAAATAATGACCAGGCGTTGTTTCTCGAAGGCTTGTACGTGATGTGGCCTGGCGATACCGACCCCAGCCAGCCAACCGCCTACCGTGAGAACTGTGAAGCCAACTCCGAAGAGCGCCTGGGGGACCTCAAGAGCAATACAGGGGCCTACCCGAACCTGAATTGGGATCAGCAGCAGGCCATGATAGGCGCCACAGTGGAATGGTTGTATAGCCCGGATCACCAGATCAAGGGTGTGTTCGGAGCGCGCAAAGCGGAAAAGGGAGCGCTGGTCACTAGCGATCAGGACGGTGGTCCTGGTAACTGGTCCGAATCCCACAATCACGGTGATAGCGAGCAGAAGTCACTCAGCGCGGAATTGCAGTTCAGCGGCGGTTTCTTTGATGAGCGACTGCGTTACACCGGTGGTCTGTTCTATATGCTGGAAGAGAACTTTGAGCCCTTTACGCTGGTCTCTGGTTTCGGCGGGCTCGACCTGAAAACCATCGGCGAACTCGGCGCTGGGCAAGTACCCACTCGGCCGACGCCAGGTGGTACCGTTCCCTTTGTCGGTGCGGTAACCGGCAACCCCATTCAGCAGAACGAGTTTGATCTAACGAATAATACCCTCGCGGCTTATGTTCAGAGCTCTTTTGATATCACCCCGATGCTTGAACTTACGCTGGGCTTACGCTGGACGTCTGAAAATCGCGAGTCAAATCTAGTGCTGACACAGGCTGATACCACAGCCATTGAAAACCGCATGCGAAGCGCCGGCTTGGTTGGCGCTTGTCTCGGGCCTGAACTGCCGGGCGTATGTCAGTCCAATGTGCCCTGGGCCGCTGATCCAGTCGGGCAGATCTCGGCGCTGTTCCCTGATGCCAATGGCGATGGCATAGATGATTTCCCAATGAATGATTCACCCTTTCTGGATCAATCCAAGGAGAAAACTTTTTCCAAAGTAACGCCCATGGCCTCGCTGTCGTACACCATCCCCGGTCTCGGTGACGGCTTTCTCTCCAGTGTTACCCTCTATACCACTTACAGCGACGGCTTTAAGTCTGGCTTTTTCGAGCCACGCGTAGAGGACGGGTTGCAGCAAGTTGAGCCAGAAGAAGTAAAAAATCTTGAGTTTGGCTACAAGATTGAGGCGTTAGAGCGCTCACTGCGTATCAATGGCGCCATTTACACCATGGAGTTCACCAATCAACAGCTGATTCAAGTGCAGACAGATTCTGCGGAAAACCTGGCAGTAGTTTTTGATAACGCGGGCAACTCTGAGATCGAGGGCACCGAAGTCGAAGTTCAGTGGATGCCTTCGGCAAATATGCTGGTGAATTTCTCGGCAAGTTATAACGATTACACGTTTACCGAATTTAGTGATCGTGATCTTCTGCAGGCCTCGCTGGGTAATAATGTTGTGGTAGATCGTACCGACGAGCCTTTCCCTGTGTCTCCGGAGACAACCGTTTCCCTGGGTGTGCAATATACGTGGGATACGACCGTTGGCTCATTCACGCCGCGTATTGATGCGTCCTACAAAAGCGAAATATACCTTGGTCTTGACCGAGGCTCCTTCGAGGCTTACGAGCGCAACAAGGAACTTGCCGGAGACGACGCGAAAACGCTGGTCGATCTGCGCTTTAGCTGGTCGAGCCTCGATTACCGAACCTCTGTGGCTGCGTTCGTAAAGAATGCGACCGACGAGCGCTACCTCCCCGGCGCAGCTTCTGTGGGTTCTTCGTTGGGCACCTTCTTTAGCTTTTACGGTGAACCACGAACCTATGGTGTCGAGCTTCGATATGAGTACTAGCGGTATCTGACCGCTGCATAAGGCAAAGCCCACTATGCGCCCGCTGCGTTCGCCGGCGGGCGCAAGGTATCTCACTCCAGCTCGCTATGAGCCATAGAATCTCGGCTTCTTTGACATCCTCTCGGGAGCTGAAGCTCTCCGAGATTCCCAAAAGCCATTACAGCTTTGGTCCCAGGGCGGCCTAAGCCGGTACCTTTCCTTCCGCAAGACGCTGGAGTCCCAGCGCGAGAATGTTTCTGGCGCTATTGATATCGCGCTGATGCTCAGCTCCGCACTCTGAACAGACCCATTCTCTAATTCCAAGATCGGCCCTACCTTTCGGACTACTGTCGGGAATTATCCCGCAGCACGAGCACGTCTGGGTGGAGTAGGCTTCATTGATTACCTCAAATACCACGCCTGCGTGATCGCACTTATAGGCCAGCATGGCTTTGAGTTGGCCCCAACCGGCATCCTAAACAGATTTCGCCATTTTGGTTTTTACCAGCTTGAGACTCGATACGTTTCCAACGAAGATCGCCGCATTCTCGTTGACGAGTTTGCGGCTGTATTTATGCAGGGCATCTGCCCTGCGGTTCTTGGTTTTAGCGTGGATCGCCTTAACGCGAGACTTGTTTTTGGCGCGCTGGGCAATACCGAGCTTGGCTTCCAGGGCACGATACTCTCGCCCTGCACTGGCGTGGCCGGTGGAATCGGTCGCGGTATCTTTGCACCCTAGATCAATGCCAACCGTGGCCCTCCCGGCGGAGGGCTTTCTTGAACGAAGTGTAGCATAATGCTACAATCTATTCAAAGCGTGACTTGCCGAGGTTGCCATGCCTAAAGCTAATTCCCCTGTTCGTATCCAGCGCGGCCTAATGGCCGATGCTACCGCTGTTGGCAAAGCGCACCACCGCAGCGCCGCAGAGCAGATTGAGTATTGGGCTGACATTGGGCGAAAGGTTTCCAAGATCATCGACCCTGATGCACTGTTGAGATTGACTGCGGGGGTGGTGAAGATTGCGTTGGAACCGGCAAAGCCAGTGACGGTAGACCCTGACGATGTGTTCGCCAAGCTTGATCGTGATCGTGAATCTGGCGCGATTCAGGCCGCATTACCTGCGAACAGTGTTCGCTATCAGGCCTGCCGAGCCCATCCTGGGAAATTGGAGAGGATATCCAGTGATGGCAGCACCCAGGTTGGCGAATTCAAAGGCGGCCAATTCATTCCTGATAGGTCGTAGCTTTGAAACAGCTTTGGGCTATCGTCGGAGGTAATGGCGCTGGGAAAAGCACCTTTTACCAGCAAATGCTTGAGCCGATGGACTTGCCTTTTATCAATGCGGACGTCATAGCGAGAGAGGTTTGGCCTGATGACCCTGAGGGGAATAGCTATGATGCTGCCCAACTGGCCTCACGGCTGAGAGATGAGCTTTTGGATGAGGGAAGAAGTTTTTGCTTTGAAACGGTCTTCTCACACCCATCGAAGATCGACATTCTAGGCAAGGCCAAAGCGCTCGGCTACCAGATCATCTTGGTGGTTATAAATGTTTCATCCTCAGACCTAAACAAGGCGCGAGTGGCTCAGCGAGTCGAGCACGGAGGCCACTCCGTTCCTGATGAGAAGGTTGAAGCTCGCATCCCTCGGATGCTTCAGAATGTCGCCAATGCCATACCGCTTTGCGATGAGGTTAGGGTGCTCGACAATTCAAGCTACGAGAAACCCTTCCTGCCAGTACTGACAATCAAAAACGGCAACTATACTTATCACATCGAATCACTCCCAGACTGGGCAGAATCTATTTTTCAATGATGTGCCACCGCACATGACAATATTTCTGAAGTCCGCCGCCGTTGGCGGGGTGTGCGTATACAGCGCGTAGATCTGCCCTAGAAAAATTACCGTCCTAACTATCTCTGATTTTCTCTCCCTCCCAGTTCCTACTGCACCCCGCTCAACCCGAGATAATGGCTACATATCAACGGGGAGGGGAATAAATGCAACAAGTACTGGATTTTCAAGCGGCTTTTCAGAAACGCCACACTGAGCGCGTGCCAAAAGACACACAAACCCGCGTTAAGATCGAGCGTTACTCGGGCGGCTGCTCCCTGCGTATAAATGTAAAATCCATACCAGGCGTGATCTTCAACGCGAACCACGTGACAGCGACTAAGCAATTTACCCCTCGGCGGTTAAATATGCCGCATGTGAAAACGTATCGGGAGTTGATTTCCACGCTAAATACTACGTAATTGTACCTATTGAGGGTGGTAAGGTATTAGATCACGATGCCACGGTAACTAACTGTCAGCGCCTACTATAGTTCCCTTCTTGCCACCTATTGGCGGGAGCCAGGTCCGTAAAATCCCCTATGTGGATGGCGTACATTTTTTATTATTTTAACCATGCAAGGTGCTATACATTTCGCGCTCTGACTGGCTGAAGCTTGTTTTCTAAGCGGTCGCAGCAACTGGCTATAGACCAACATGGTCCCGGACGGGCCAAAGCAGTGGACGATGCCTCTATGCAAGAAGTTACTGAACTCGATTATGGGTTCACTCGACGAAGGATTAATGGTTCTTGCAATTAGTGAAACTGAGCCCAGTTCTGTCGTCTATATAAACCCTCAATTTACGACTATTTTTGGTTACACACTCAGCGAACTTCAGGGTGTTGGTTCGGCGGCGTTGTGCCAGCTGTGTGATGACGATGCCGCGATCACCAAGATTACCAATGCGGTACTGTCCCGGACGCCTGTCACGCTGGAAATGCGTTGTGTGAGAAAGGATGGTAGCCAGTTTCCTTGTCGGGTAAGTATCAATATGTCAATAAAGCCCGACGGCGAGTTTGACTATCTCGTCGTTCGAAATCGCGACATCAGCAAGGAGCGGGAAGTCGAACAGAAACTGATACAGTCTAATATTTCCCTGATAAGCCGCAATACCGAATTACAGACGCTGGCCACGCGTGACCAGCTCACTTCACTTCATAATCGTCGTTATTTTGACAGTCAGTTTGACCGCTTGTGTGGTTTTCATAGCCGCCATCGAATGCCGATGTGTGTCGCTTTTATTGATATTGATTGTTACAAGCAATACAACGATTTCTACGGGCATATTGCGGGAGACAATGTTCTACGAACGGTAGGGCGAGAGATCAAGGAAACATTTTCCCGACTTGAGGATATAACAGCGCGGTTCGGTGGGGATGAGTTTGTGATTGTTTCATCGTGCGATGCCGAAACGGACGATGTCCGCATTCATTTTGATGTACTTCGGAAAAATGTGGAATCCCTGGCTATACCACATGAAAAATCAACGTGTGGAGGCGTTATCTCGCTCAGCATAGGGGTCTTTGTAGGTATTCCCACCGAAGCGGATACACCCAGTAAGATACTCAATGCGGCAGATATCGCGCTGTATTCAGCCAAAGCGTCAGGTAGAAATAAGACCGTAATATATAGCCCGGAACTGCGTAAGATTGTGGGGACTGGTGCCGGCGCTTAATGGTTAGCGCTGCGCTGATATTCGGATGGCTACTTTTCTCGCGAACTCCGCCATCTATTTAACATAATTAAAATTTAACGTATTAGAAGCCGTAGCTCAGAGATAGCAGGAACCAATGAACAGAGTAGTTCGGTGTTTCATTGCCCAGAGCGATCGTGGAACTCAGGCTCGATTGCGTTACACCGTCGGTGCTGTAATTCCGCGCGTTGTATTTTTCATAGCCAAGGTTCAGGTTAATGCCAATTCGTGCTGAATACTGGTGATTAAGCTCCAACGAGAGCCTCATCATCTTGTCGCCCTGATCGGGTAAGGGTTCGCTCGACAGTAGTGCCCCCTCGCCAAACTCCAGTAGACTTTTTGAGTGTGATAGGAGGTAACCGAGGGTCATATTGGTTCGGGGTGCTATCTCGTTGACTTCGAGTTCGGCGCCCAGTGTTTTTACGGCATCTTCATTGTTATGGCGCCAATTTCGCTCAGGGTTTTGGCTTTCGGGTACGAGGGCAAAGCCGCGGAAGCTACGTCCTGTCTGGCGGGACTGAAGGACTTCGTGGCCAGCATATACACTCCAGGTAAAACGCTCGGGCTGAGTGTAGCTCATATCCAGGTACGCCGAACGCAGTCGACTACTCTGTAAGCCGAAGTCCGTGTCGGGATAATCATCGACAGCCCGGTTTAAGGATAGCCCAACCTGGAACTGATCGTCTGGTAGCCAGTCGACCCGCACCATGCCCTGATTGCGATGGCGATCGGCCAAGTAATACCGGCGTAGGGCCGGGAGGTTTTCAAAGCGCTCGTCGGCGGGCAGACTATTGATATAAGCTGGCGTATGGCTGGCCAAGAAATACTTCTCTCCTTGATAGCGGCTGCCGTGACGCCGCTCATGGCTGATTTCCAGTCGCCATTGCACTTGCTCGCCGAGCCAGTCCGAAACAGCCAGGCCTGCGGTTTGTTGCTGCAGACTTCTTACCTCAGACGCATCTCGCGTTGTATTTCTGTACTGATAGGACGCTCGTATATTGGTTGACGTGCCGGCGCGATAGCGAAGGTTCGTATCAAGTTCCTGCTCACGAAAGTCGAAGGGTATGTTGTAGCGTGCGCGATTGCTTGCGGCGTTATTCTGATTCTGAGAGTCTCCGCCGATGTAGATGAAAAGGTCGGTGGGCGTTTTATTTTCTCTGTTTTCATAGCGGGCATTGATGTCCAGTGCCAAGCGCTGGCTTAAGGTGTGATGAAAACCCAGTGAAGCACGCGTAATTGCAATCTCACCCTCAAGTGAATCACGCGGCAAGGGTGAACTGATGTTCAGTGATGGGTTGATTGTGTATGGCAGAAACGTTTCGTCCTGCTGCATCAGCCCGTAATCCAGGCGTCCGTTGAGTCGGGTTTTGGGGCTGAGTCTTGCGGTACCCGCGAGATAGATTTGCTGGTATTGGTTGTCTGGTTCCAGAGCGATGGCGCCCTGACCACTGGGATAGCCCGCGGAGGCGTCCCAGCCGTTGATGGCTGAAAATGGATTGCGCCATACTTGCTGGCGTTCGTCATTTTCAAACTGTGAGAACTGGTAGCCAAGTGTTGCTGAATAGGCACTGTCTTGGTAGCTCGCCTGCAATCTCAGTTCATCGAAAACGAAATCGACGG
>NZ_JBFJTH010000060.1:0-20365 GCF_041625495.1 Litorivivens sp.
ACCTGGTGATGCAGGTCCAGATGATTGCCGGGTTCGTCAGCAAGCCATACGTCGGGCTGCTGGCACAGGGCGGTGGCAATGGCGAGACGCTGTCGCTCTCCGCCCGACAGGGTGTAAACCAGACGATCTTCAAATGCGCTCAGCGCGGTTCTGGTCAGAGCATCGCGGGCAATCGCCATATCTTCAGCGGTTTCCACATCCCACGGCGCCATATAGGGGTGCCTGCCAATCAGTACTGTTTCCATCACTGTGGCTGGAAACCCGTCCTGGCGCTCCTGAAAGACCACGGCCACTCGTTGCGCAATCTGCTTGCGTCGCCACTGCGAAAAACACAGCTCATCCAGTTCGACATGACCTTGGCGCGGCGCTTTTAACCCGGCAAGGGTGTGAAGCAGTGTGGTTTTTCCGGCGCCATTGGGGCCGAGTACGCCCCAGATTTCGCCGGGTTGCACTGTAAAATCAAGCGCGCTGCCGTCGGCTCGATCTGGTATATCAATGATCAGTTGTCGTGCGCTGAGGGTGGCCATCAGCGGCTCCGGTACAACAAGTAGAGGAAGGTGGGTACGCCGAGCAGAGCAGTGATAACGCCGGCAGGGAGTTGTTCGGGGGCAATGGCTGTTCTTGCCACAGTGTCGGCCAATACCAGTAGTGCGCCCCCGGCTAACGCGGCTGCAGGAAGTATTAAACGCTGATCATTGCCCAGCACTAGCCGCAGCATGTGCGGTACTACCAGACCGACAAAGCCGATGCTGCCCGCGGTGGTAACAGCGCTGGCGGTAAGTAAACTGGCACTGCCATAGATACTCCACTCCAGCGGTCTGACAGCGACGCCCAGCGCAGCGGCTTGCAGTGGTCCACGCGATAAGACATTCAGGCTGCGCCCCAGTGGCAAGAGTATCAGGCTGGTCAGACCCAGTACGATAAGGGCTGGCCAGGGGCTACGGGCATAGGCCAGATCGCCCATCAGCCAGTAGAGCATACCCGGCAGGCGCTCGGTGGGGCCAATTGCCAACATGAAAGTAATGACCGCACCCCAGCCGGAAGAGATAACGACACCGGTTAACAGTAGCCGGGTGGTGGTCCAGCTGCCGCGACCGTGGGACAGACCAAAAACCAGTACCGCAGAGCCCAAGGCGCCCATAAATGCTGCAATGGAGACAACAACTGGAGGGTAATCGGCCAACATGCTGAGCAAGGCGGCAACGGCGGCACCACCGGACAGGCCAAGCACGTAGGGGTCGGCCAGTGGATTGCGCAGCAGCACTTGCATCAACGCACCGGCTACGGCAAGCAGCCCACCGGTTGCGAATGCCGCCAGCGCACGGGGTAGGCGTAAATCCAGAATCAGGGTGCGGTGTAGAGGTTCGCCTTTGCCGGTAAGTACGGCCCATACGTCAGCAAGGCTCAGCGAAACACTGCCCACTGCAACACTCACTGCAATACAGCCCAGTGTGGCGCTGGCCAGCAGCATCAGCGGCAAACCTCGACGGCGCAGTACTTCAGCGGCGGCCACGGGCGGTGTCCAGGTGAGCACACAGCTGCTCGATGCCATCGAGCAGGCGAGGGCTTGGGCGTTGCAGGGTAGAGGGCGGCACAAAAAACAGATTGTTGCGCTGCACGGCAAGCATATTGCGGTAAGTGCGCCAGGGTTCGAGCCAGCTCGGATCATCCTCGCCCATGCCGCCGGCAATGATGACTTCCGGATTGGCAGACAGGACAGCCTCTTCGCTGATGCGGGGGGTCAGACGTGGCAGCTCGCCAAAAATATTTTCGCCACCACACAGTGCCAGTGCGTGGCCAATAAAATGCTGATTGTTTGCGGTCATCAGGGGATTGATCCACACCTGATAAAAGGTTGGTACTTTCGCGGCCTTACTATAGCGTTGCCGATAGTGTTCAATCGCTTCGAGAAAATGTGCGGCGCGAGTGTTGGCTTGCATTTCTGTGCCTGCAAGTACACCCAGTCGGTTAAGCGTTGTAGCAATGTCCTTAAAATCACGCTGGTCGCCGTGATACACCGGGATGCCGAGTTCGCGTAATTGCAGCACCTGCTCTCGGGGGTTGCCCTCTTTCCAGGCAATAATCAGGTCTGGTCGCGCTGCGAGGATGGCTTCCATATCAAAGCGGTTGTAGCTGCCGATCCGCGGAAGAGCCTTGGCCGCTTCCGGGTGGTCGGAATACGTAACAGCGGCGACAACCTGGTTGCCGGCTCCAGCGGCAAACAGTAGTTCAGTGGCGCCGGGTGAAAGCGCGATGATTCGTTGGGCCGGTTGCGACAGGCACACAGTATGCTCAATATCGTCCACCACGCAGCGTTTTGGATTGGCATGCGCGGCAGCAGCAGTTATCAGAGCAGCAACGAAGGTTGTAACTAATGCTGGCGTCAGTCTTACCATTCGATCCCTTTGCGAGCCTTGATGCCAGCATGAAAAGCGTGCTTTTCAACATCGATATTGGACACCGTGTCTGCCAGATCGCACAAGGCTTTGGACGCGGCGCGTCCAGTGATGATGACGGATTGTTCGAGAGGTCGATTACGTAATGCCGTGAAGATACGTTCCTGCTCTACCCAGCCGTACTTGAGTACATAGGTCAGTTCATCCAGCAATACCAGATGAAGGCTTTCGTCGGTCAATAATTTTTCAGCTTTCTCCCAGGCTTGTAACGCTGCTTCAATATCCCGCTCGCGATCCTGAGTTTCCCAGGTAAAACCAGTGCCCATGATGTGAAAGGGCACCTCGGGGCATCGCTCGAGAATAAAATCCCGCTCGCCGCAATCCCAGGTACCTTTAATGAATTGCACGATACCGGCCTTGTAGCCGTGACCCAAACAGCGGATTACGGTACCAAAGCCGGAACTTGATTTACCCTTGCCGTTGCCCGTGAGCACAATCAGCACGCCGCGCTCTTCCTGAGCCTGTGCCACTTTTTCATCTACCAGCGCTTTGCGGCGCTGCATGGCTTTCTTATGGCGTTCGTTGCGGTCTGTGCTCATGGCTTCTGTTGTCCTGTGTCCTTTATCGGCAAGGATACGTTGCCTACTTGGGCTCGTAAACGAGAGTCAGCATGGAAGTCAGACCTTCGTTATTAAAACCGCGTGCGGTTTCATAATTGCGGTCGAACAGGTTTTTAAGGCTCAGTTGTACCCAAACGCTGGAAGTGAACTGATAGCTGCCGCGCAGATCCACCAGTGCAAAACCGGAAAGATCCTGATTGTTGGCCGCATCTTCATAGCTGCGTCCTTGCGCACGAACCTGAATACCGTAGCTGTAACGTTCCAACTGGCGGTCTGCGCTGATGGTGGCAGAACGACGCGCACGGCGGCGAATATCATTGTCAGTGGCTTTATCGAGTGGGCGCAGTACTGTGAGGTTGGCATTGAGCAACCATTCGTTAACGCGAACGAAAGAGGTCAGTTCAGCGCCGCGAATTTCCGCTTTACTGATCTGGTCTGTGGTAAACGTCGCTGGGTTATACTGGATCAGGTTTTCCACATCGTTTTCAAAGGCTGCTAGAGATAGGCCATAGCTGTCCCGGTGATAGCGTACTTCAACTTCTGTGTTTTCAGACTCTTCCGGTACGAAATTGGGGTTGCCGAAGCCGGGGAAGTAGAGCTGGTTAAATGTGGGTGCCTTGAAGCCGGTTCCCTTGGACAGAATCAGGCGGGTGCTTTCAGACAGGTCAACGCCGTAGCTTGCGGTCCAGGTTTTGAAGGCGCCGAACTGCTCGTTGTCTTCGTGGCGTGCGCCTACCGCAAGGTCATGCGCGCCAAAGTCACTTTGCAATTGGGCAAAGCCGGCTTTGTTGATGCGTTCATCTTCTGTGTAGTTGGTGGTGCTGTCGACGAATTCATCATAGTACTCGCCGCCCACAGAGACGATGTGATCGCCTAAGTGAAGGTCGTTCTGCCACAGGGCGCTGTCGCGACGCGTAGTGAAACTTGTGCGCGTGGCGGGGTTCAGGTCATTCAGGTTGAGGCTGTCATCTTTGGATTTGCCAAGGCGCAGGGTGCTTACCCAGTTCTCGAGCAATTGAAGATTGGCTTCAGCGCTTACGCTTTCGATAACGGAATGACTATAGAGCAGGGCGTTGGGTGAAAACGCGCTGTCGTATTCATTTTCAGATTCGGTGCGTTGATAGCTCAATCCAAGGTCCGCAATGCCGACTTTGGCGCCGCTGCGCAGGCTGAGCCCGCTGGTGCGATAGGCATCGTCATCACCGTTAAGGCCAGCATCACTTTCCAAGTTATCGATGCCCTGAGTATCAAAGTGCGTCACCATCAGATTGGCGTAGGCAGCATCGTCGCCAGCCGACAAGCCCACCACAGCTTTGCTGGTGTTTTTGTTGCCATAACCTGCTTTGACTAGCGGCGAAATACCGCCGTTCAGGCTGCCTTTGCGGGTAAAGATCTGGATAACACCGCCGATGGCATCGCTGCCATACAGGCTGGAGCGCGGGCCGCGTACGATTTCAATACGCTCGATTTGCTCGGGCTCAAGCATCGACAGGTTGGTTGTGCCCAGTGTGGCGCTGCCTACGCGCTGTCCGTCGATCAGGACCAGGGTGTGGCTTGAGGCATTGCCGCGGACAAGTACACTACTGGCTGCGCCGGCGCCGCCGTTGCGGGTAATGGTGACGGAGGTCGTGGTGCTCAGCAGCTCCAGCACATCGCGAGCCTGGCTGCGCTCGATTTCTTCGCGGTCAATCACGGTGACCGGTGCCAGTGTGGTATCGATGGTCTGTTGGGTGCGGGTTGCGGTGACGATCGTTGTTTCAATAGGGTTGGCTTGGGCGGTAGCGCATGCCAGTGCCAGTGTGGCCAGAGTCAGCTTTTTCATGGATTTCCCCAAAGCATTGTAGTTAACGCAATGAGGGAGGGGTGGGGTGATATACAGGTATATGACCCGATGAAGCCCTCCGCGTCATCGATGTATCTGCAAGGGCCGGTTCCGGGCTCTCAAATGACTTTCACAAAAAGACTTTGATTACCGTTGCGGGGGCAGCGCTGGACTGAGTTCTTGCTGAACTGTCACCAGACTTCCCGTTTAACCCACGCCAGCACTGATTTGCAATCAGGCCAGTGGGCACCCTAGGCAGGTGCGCGCACTCTACTGGCTGCCAGGGCGGGTGTCAATTTTAGCGAGTTGCGGGGTGGAGCTGGCGAATGTCCTGGTAGAGGGTTTGATTGACGGGAATGTCGATACCAGCGTCGGCCGCGATACCGCACACATAGCCGGTAATCGCCTCGATCTCCGTGGCGCGACCCGCTTCAACGTCCTGCAACATGGACGATCGGTTCGCAGCCGTTTTGCAGGCAACCTCGGTTACGGTATCGAGCAGGTTTTCAACCCACGATTTGCGCCCCAGTGCGACACTGAGTTGAAAAACCTCCTCGCACACCTGTTGCAGATCGCGGTAGGCAGCCGGGTTTGAAAGTAGCTCACCGTTGCGGCAACGGTAGCGCACAGTGAGCGGGTTAATGGCGCAGTTGATGGCGAGTTTCTGCCACAAGGCTTCGGTAATGTCGCTGCAAGCGTTGACCGGAAAGCCCGGGCAACTCAGGCTTTCGGCAAGAGTCTCTGCTTGCCGAAAGTTGCCCGTCAGTGATCCGATCAGTGTGTCACCGCGACCGGCGGGGGTGATGGTAAACGGGGCGCTGCGATGGGCGCCATTGGTAGTGGTGCCGCTGAATAGTTGCCACTGAGGGTATTGTTTTTGAAGCTGTTCGGCTACACCCATACCGTTTTGCACCACGACCACGGTAGCATTGGGGGCAAGGTGGGGAGCAATGTCACTGAGCGCTGATAACGTCTGGTGAGATTTGCAACAAACCAGCAGGCGCGAGATCGGATGAACGATGGTTTCGGCACTGACGGCGGGCAGACAAAATTTACCTTCGCCGCTCAGGGTGAGACCTTCGTAGCGGCCAAGCGCCTCGGGTCGCAGTAGCAGCGTCGGTGTTTTACCCGCCTGATGCAGCCGGATTCCCCACAACGCACCGATGCTGCCGGCGCCGAGTATTAGCCATGGATCAGACATGGATGCGGGAATTTTCCGGGCGCGCGACAGGTGCTACCATGCGCACTCGCCAAGATTTGTGGGAATAAAACATGCCGTCCTTTGATATCGTATCCGAAGTGGATTTGCACCAGTTTACCAATGCGGTAGATCAGGCGCAGCGAATTGTTGATAACCGATTCGACTTTAAAGGTGTCGACGCTGCCTTTCAGCGCGAGGCACTGGGTGTCACCATGATTGCTGAAGCCGATTTTCAGCTGTCACAGATGGAAGACATGCTCCGCGCTGCTCTGATCAAATGTGAGATTGATCCGTTGGCCATGGACGTCGGCGAGCAGCAGACTGCCGGTAAACAGGTGAAAGTCGCGGTAACTATGAAAAATGGCCTGGAACAGCCGCTCGCAAGGAAAATTGTTAAGCTGGTAAAAGATTCCAAACTGAAGGTGCAAGCCCAGATTCAGGGAGATCAGGTGCGGATTACCGGGAAAAAGCGTGATGACCTGCAGCAGGTCATGGCATTGTTACGAAGTGAAGACCTTGAACAGCCGCTGCAGTTCAACAATTTCCGGGATTAAGTAATCAGGTGTGCCCTCCATGTTTGGACTGAGCCATGCTCGGAGCAACATGGGGGCGACTATATCAGTACTGTGACGCTGGCGTGGTAAACACCATGCCTTCCATCTCTGCGGTCACGGTGATCTGGCAGCTCAACCGACTGGTTTCCTGCGGCTCGCTTGCCGCATCAAGCATTTCCCGTTCAGTTGGGCTTGCCTGAGGCACCTCGTTAAAGCGCGCGTCTTCAATGTATACATGGCAAGTAGCGCAACTGCACATGCCGCCACATTCGGCCAGTATGCCATCGATGCCGGCGTTCATCGCTGCCTGCATTACCGTATCGCCAATCTCGGCCTCCACATCGAATTGATTGCCATTGGCATCGCGAAAAATCAGTAGTGGCACAATCGCTCCTCGAGTTCTCTATTGTTTTGTGGTGGTCTGTTGCAGACCGGTTGCGCACTGCGCAAGTTTCCTAGCGGGGGCTTGCGGCTTGGGGGCTGAGTGTACATTATTGTCTGCTCGATAATCAGATCAATAAGCTGGAGAAGATAATGAGTGACGCTGTAATGACGGAAATTGCCGATGGCGTAATGACCATTACGATCAATCGCCCCAAGGCAAAAAATGCGATCAATCTGGAGGTGGCCAAAGGCGTGGCGGCAGCCATGGATGAGCTGGACGGCAATGACAGTATTCAAGTCGCAATTCTGACGGGTGCCGAAGGTACTTTCTGTTCTGGTATGGATCTCAAAGCCTTTGTCAGTGGCGAAATGCCGTTTATCGAAGGTAAGGGCTTTGCCGGTCTGGTGGAATCGTTACCCAAGAAACCATTAATCGCGGCTGTTGAGGGATTCGCGCTGGCTGGTGGTTTTGAAATCATGCTGTCCTGCGACCTGGTTGTGACTGCCAGCAATGCCCGTTTCGGCATTCCGGAAGCCAAGCGCGGTTTAGTGGCTGCAGCCGGCGGTTTGATGCGACTGCCGCGCCAAATTCCACCGCGTATCGCCATGGAGCTGGCGTTGACCGGTGACTTTATCGACGCTGAAAGGGCCTACGAGTTAGGGCTCATCAACCGAGTAGTGGAGCCTGGAACGGCACTTGAGGGCGCCAAAGCGTTGGCCCAAGCCATTGCGGCCAACGGTCCGTTGGCGGTGATCAAATCGAAAGAAGTGATTCTTGCGTCGCAAGACTGGTCGCTGGATGAAATGTTTGGCAATCAGCAGAAGCAGGTAGACGTTATCTTTACCAGCGAAGATGCGATTGAGGGCGCTACCGCATTTGCTGAGAAGCGGGCGCCCAACTGGAAGGGGCGTTAAAAAGTCGCTTTGACAAGATGGCGGCGCGATTACTCGCGCTGCCATCGAAACAGGCGGGCGGCCAGTAATAAGCATAGCGCCGTTGTAATCAACAGGGCGGCGAGGTGGTGCGCTATCGCGGCCAAGCCTGCACCCTCAATCATGACAGCCCGCGCCGCTTTCACAACGTGAGTCAGCGGCATCAGATTGGCGAAGCCTTGCATCCACCCGGGCGCATTTTCCAGGCTGAACCATATCTCTGAGAAAAACATCATTGGCCAGGTCAGGGTGTTGAGCAAACCTCCGGCGAGTTCTTCGCTGGCGGTACGCGAGGCAATCACCAGCCCCAGTGCCAGCAGCGACAGCGACCCTGCCAGAACAATCAGCAACAGTAGGCTGTAACTGCCGAGCATCAGTAAATTGAGAAAATAGTCGCAGCCAATAAAGATCAGGCTGTTGACCACCACCACAATCATCAATCG
Source organism: Litorivivens sp. (assembly GCF_041625495.1). Lineage (GTDB taxonomy): Bacteria > Pseudomonadota > Gammaproteobacteria > Pseudomonadales > Spongiibacteraceae > Litorivivens. The sequence continues at coordinate 8,354 of NZ_JBFJTH010000060.1, forward strand.
AGATGCCATCTGCGCAACAATAAATTGCAGGGCACTTACCGGTGTTGCCTGAAACCGCTTGAGCACGCCGTTTTGACGGTAGCGAACGATCACATATCCAATGCCAAACAGCGCAGCGAACATCATGTTCATGGCGAGCACCCCGGGCATTACCCAGTCGACATAGCGTACGGCCTGCCCGGTTAACTGCTCTTCCGCCAGCTGTTTGTTGCTGTCGAGGGACAGCAATAGCTGGCGTGCCGCCAGTCCAGCGGATGATTCGGGATTCACCCAGTAGCGCAGGCCGTCAAACTCACGCTCCACCAACAGATCAATTTGGTGATGCTGTATCTGTTCCAGCGCCCGTGGCTTACTCTGATACTCGGTGGATTCGACATAGGGCTGTTGGGCCAGCGACAGATCTTGGTAGTTGTCGGCGGTGCCGACGATGCCCAGACGCAGCACTGTCTGATCCGGGTTGGAAAAAGCCAGTGCGCAGCCAACAATAATCAGCAAGGGGAAGATGAATGCCCAGGAAAGCGCCGCCTTGTCCCGATAGAATTCCATATTGCGCGCTTTGAACAGCGCCCAGAACTTGTCCATGCCTTATTCCCGCAGTGCGTGGCCAGTGAGTTTGATAAAGAGATCTTCCAGCGTCGGATTGTGTACTCGCAGGCTGGAGAGGTCAGCATTGCAGGCCATGAGCTCCTGCAGGGTTTTTTCGACACTCAGGGTGTCGATGGTTATTGCTCCGGGTGCTCGGTTGACCTCGCCGGTGATGCCGGCGGTATCCAGCGCCACGTCGGTGTTCAGACTCACCTGCCTGTGCGGTAAATGTTTTTGCAGCAGTGATTGGGGGGAACCCTGATCAATAATGGTTCCATGGTCGATAATGATCAGATCGTCGCACAGCGATTCTGCTTCATCCATGTAGTGGGTAGTGAGAATAACTGTTTTACCCTGTTTTTTTATGCGGTCGATCAGATACCAGAAGCGTCTTCGCGATTGCGGATCCAGGCCGGTGGTCGGTTCGTCGAGAAATACAATCTCCGGATCATTGATGAGCGCCAACGCCAGCAGCAAGCGCTGCTTCTGGCCACCTGAGAGCCGGTTGGCCTCGTTATCGAGAAACTCGCCCAGGTCGCACAGTGTCACCAGCTCGTCTATTGGCAGGGTTTTGCTGTAGAAGCTGTGGAACAGTGCCAGTACTTCGCGTACCTGCAAGAAATCCGGCAGCGCGGTGGACTGGAACTGAATGCCACACTGTTGCGCGAAATCGGTACCGCGCGGCGCGCCTTTATACAGTATCTCGCCGCCGGTGGGCTGTTTAATGCCCTCGATCATTTCGATGGTGGTGGATTTTCCGGCGCCATTGGGGCCAAGCAATCCAAAGCAAATTCCTGCTGGAATGGAAAAGGAGATGCCTTTTACTGCCTGTACAAGGCGGTAGTGCTTGGTCAAATTGCGAACTTCGAGAATTGGCGTCATGAGTTCCTGGGCGTACAGTTCTCGCGAAAAGAAGCGGCGCAGTATAGCATGTCCCTTTTAGCCTCTCGTCTTACAAATAAATCATGCAAAAAACCACAGTGGGTTGGTTGGAAGCCGCCCGGATATACGCTCATCCGCGGGTGTTGGCCATGTTCTTTCTTGGCTTCAGCGCGGGCTTGCCTTTTCTGCTGGTGTTCTCAACGCTGTCCGCCTGGCTGACCGATGCCGGTGTGGCGCGCAGCGCCATTGGTTTTTTTGGCTGGGTAGGGATCACCTATTCCATTAAGGTGCTGTGGGCCCCGGTGGTGGACCGTCTGGTGTTGCCGGGCATCGGTCGGTCACTTGGGCAGCGCCGCAGCTGGATACTTCTTGGGCAAATTGGCATCGCCCTGGGGCTGGCGGGGATGGCCTTTGTTGATCCAGCGGTTAACCTGATGGCCGTGGCATTGCTGGCACTGCTGGTGGCTTTTTCGTCCTCCACGCAGGATGTCGCGATTGACGCTTACAGGATTGAAGCCGTGATCACGGACTATCAAGGAGCCATGTCGGCAAGTTATGTGTTTGGCTACAAGGTTGCGCTGCTGGTTGCTGGTGCTGGTGCGCTGTTTATCGCCGACCTGACAAACTGGACCTTGGCCTACCTAAGCATGGCGGCGCTGGTGGGGGTGGGGGTGATCACGGTGTTGCTGGTGGCTGAGCCCGAGCGGGAGCTGCCTTCGCCGATTTTCGGCAGGCATGGCGGTCGGCTCAGAGATCTTCAGGTCTGGTTTGCTGACGCGATTGTCAGTCCGTTTACGGATTTCTTCAGTCGCAACGGCTCTTTTGCGCTTGTGATCCTGTTGTTTATTGCTGTGTTTCGCCTCAGCGATATCACGATGGGCATTATGGCTAACCCGTTTTATCTCGATTTGGGGTTCAGTAAATCCGAGATCGCGTCGGTGGCCAAAGTTTTTGGCTTTTTCATGAGTGTCGCCGGTTCTTTTTTGTGCGGGGTTCTGGTGGTGCGCTGGGGGGTATATCGACCCTTGATGCTGGGGGCGGTGATGGTGGCGTCGACCAACATCCTGTTTGCGGTTATGGCATACGTGGGGCCGGATATTCGCGCATTGATGGTGGTGATCAGTGCCGATAATATCAGTGGCGGTATTGCCGCAACCGCTTTTGTGGCTTACTTGTCTGGTTTGACCAATAGAGCGTATACCGCGACTCAGTATGCGCTGTTCAGCTCGCTGATGACCCTGCCGGGGAAATTTTTCAGTGGCTTCTCCGGCTTGATAGTTGATGCCGGTGGTTACCCGAGTTTTTTCCTGATTGCGGCGGCGGTGGGCATTCCCGCTATTATACTGGTGCCGGTGCTGGCGCGCCGAGAAGCGCGCGGCGCACTTCCATAGCCGGTTGTACTCAAGCGGCCTGTCGTAGGCGTCCGGGTTTGATTGGCGTGCGTGGCTCTGGTTTGGCGCCGCGCTGCAGCACGTCGAGAATACTTTGCCGCAGCTGTTTGTCTCCGCCCGGAATGCCCTGGTTTCCGAACAGGCGATTGAATTCCAGTACGTATGGGTGTGCGCCGACCATCGCAATATCGAAACCCGCGTGGTTTATATTGAGCGACCGTGCCAGATGCAGCGCCAGTTCGATAGCCTGTTCGGGTACCGGGCTGTAGTCCGGCTTGCCGCCCTTGGCAAGATTGTTATAGAAACCTCGCGGCGCCTGCTTGCGCCAGTAGGCGGCCACTACGCTCTCTCCCACAATCACAACCCGGATATCCCGGTCGATGGGCAGGTATTCTTGGGCGTACAGGGTATCTGTTTTACCGAGATAGGCACGCCAGTCGGCGGCATTTTCAATCAGCCAGACGCCTTCTCCCATCGCAGCCTTTGGCTGTTTGGCGACAAAGGGCAGATGCATTTCTGCCCACAGTCGCTGCGCGTTCTCAGGTGTGTTGGCAGCAATCAAGGTATGCGGTGTGTGTGCCGGCGCCACCAGTTCAAAGGCGCGGGTCATTTCCACCTTATTGTGTCCCAAGCGGTAGCTAGCTTCACTGGGAAAGACTCTGGTGTTCAGGCCGTACAGTAACGAGTTCAATTGCCAGTACGGTGGAAAAAGCACCCATTCGGCAGCGGCGATTTCCTGTTTGTGGCGGAACAGATGGTCTGCTTTGAGATTAAGGGTGTCGGGGAAACCCAAAGTGCGAAAGACGTCGAAAGAAACCCATGCCATACACGGTGATAGCCAAAAAAAAAGATCGCGCTTTTTATGCCAGAGTTGAATTTTCGTCAAGCACTATTTACTACGCGGCAATCGCGCCAGCGCAGCCGGCCATCTGGTAAAGCGCTTCCTTCGGCAAGTAGGTACTGCAGTTGCCGCCGGTAGCCGGGGCTATCTGGCGGGAAGCTGATTTTCCCCGAAGCGCTGACCACCCGATACCAGGGCAGTTTGCTATCGGGTGGCAGCTGGCTGAGGATGCGACCAACGCGTCGGGCTTGTTTCGGGAGCCCCGCCAGCACCGCGACTTGGCCGTAGCTGGCGAGTTGTCCGTGTGGAATGCTGGCCACCACCCGGTAAACCGCTTCCTGCGGTGTTTCACCAATAGGCGTTGCTGCTTTTGCCGGTGGTTTGTTCAAGCCAGTTTTCATCGGATTCTTCCGTAATACCTTCAAACAGGAAGGTGGACATATAACGCTCACCGGTGTCGGGCAGCATGGCCAGTAAGACGGAACCTTTTTCGGCGGTCTGCGCTACTTTGAGGGCAGCGGCTACAGTGCCTCCGGCAGAGATGCCGCAGAAGATCCCTTCCTGCTGCGACAGCTTGCGCGCGGTGTCGCGCGCTTCCACATCGGTCACGGGCAGTATGTGATCAGCGACGGATTTATCCAGCACCTTCGGCAGGAAATCGGGTGTCCAGCCCTGAATCATATGCGGTGCCCAGTCTTTGCCGCCCATCAGCTGCGCACCCTCAGGTTCAGTGGCGATAATTTTCAGGTCTGGCCGCGCCAGTTTCAGCATTTGTCCGGCGCCGGTCATGGTGCCGCCTGTACCCCAGCCGGTAACCCAGTAGTCCAGCCGTTTGCCTGCAAAGTCGCGCAAAATTTCCGGTCCGGTGGTGTTGCGGTGATACGCCGGATTGGCTTCATTCTCAAATTGGCTGGCCCAGAACCAGCCGTTGTCTTCAGCCAGTTTCTTGGCCAGCTCTACCATGCCGGTGCCGCGCTTTTCTTTGGGGGTCAGAATCACCTTTGCGCCCAGTGCCTTCATGATTTTGCGGCGCTCAACGGAAAAGGTTTCCACCATAGTGGCTACAAAGGGGTAGCCCTTGGCGGCGCACACCATGGCCAGTGCAATGCCGGTGTTACCGGAGGTGGCTTCGACCACTGTCTGTCCGGGCTTTAGAACGCCGCGCTTTTCGGCATCTTCGATAATGCCGATGGCGAGTCGGTCTTTGACGGAGGCCAGTGGGTTGAAAAACTCACACTTCACATACATCGTCACGTGATCGGGGGCGATGCGGTTCAGTTTGACGACCGGGGTATGACCGATAGTGTCGAGAATGGAATCGTAAATCATGGGCGTGTCCCCGCGGCAGTGTTGAAATGACAAAAGACTACGCCTTTATTGCGCGGATTTCGACAGGCACTCTGCTATTGTGTTGAATGTGCTGGATCTGCTGAAGCTGCTGTAAGTTGCGAACTGACACTGAGTCCAATGATTCATACCAAATTTAATACAACGCCATACCGGGACGCATTGCTGGTGGAGGCGCGGGGGCTTGAGTGGCTGCGGCGGTTTCTGCCAGAAGAGAAAGTATCTGTGCCCGAGGTAGTGAGTGCGGATGAGCGGCAGTTGCAGCTCACAGAGATTCGGCCCACGGTGAACTGTAGCAGTGAGCTTGCGATCGCGCTGGCTGAGGGCTTGGCGGCGATGCACCGTGTGCCTCAGCCCTATTTTGGCTTTTCAGAGAATAACTACATTGGCCTAAACCCTCAGTGTAATGAGCGGTACGAAGACTGGGGGAGTTTCTTTGTGGAGCAGCGATTGCTGGCCCAGGTTAAGATGATCCGAGCTGATGCGGTTCGCGGTGCTTATAATGCACGTCTGGCTGCTGTGCGTGCCGTACTGGTCGAGTATCTGAATGCTCAGTGCAGGCAGGCCAGTCTGGTCCACGGCGACCTATGGTCGGGCAATATGCTGTGTGACACGCAGCGGGTGTGGCTGATCGATCCGGCGGTTTACTTTGCTGATCGGGAGGTGGATGTCGCCATGACCGAGATGTTTGGCGGTTTTCCGAAAGCTTTTTATCGGGCTTACGATCAGGCTTTGCCGCTTAGTCAGGAGTATCCTCGCAAGCGAGTGATATACAATCTCTACCATGCATTGAATCATTACAACCTGTTTGGCGATGGTTACCTGTCCAGCTGCGAACAGGGCTTTGCCGTTTTGGAAAATCTCTGACAACACGACCGCAAGGAGCAACGATGGCGTTAACTCTGGATATCAGCAATAGCACTGCTCTGCTAACGCTTGCAGAGGAGGGTAAGTTTAACCCCGAGAGTCTGGCCGCGTTTAACGCGGCGCTTGATCGCACGATCGACGACGAGTCGGTGACGTTACTGCTGATTACTGGGCGCGATAAAAATTTTTCCCAGGGGCTGGATCTCGACTATCTGGGCAGCGCCGAACCGGAAGAGGCAATTGCTTTCGTCAAAGCGTGCATGCACATGATTGCGCGCCTGCTGCAATTTCCGGTGCCAGTTGTGTCTGCCATTAACGGACATGCGTTTGGGCTGGGGTTTATGATTGCCATCGCCAGCGACTACAGCGTAATGCGGGCAGACAAGGGCTTTATGTGTTTGCCGGAGATTGATCTTGGCATGACGCTGGAATCAGGTATGAATGCGCTGGTCACAGGTAAGTTACAGGGGCGGTTGTTGCGCGATGCTCTATTGACCGGCAAGCGATTCGGCGGAGAAGAGGCGAAGCAGGCCGGAGTGGTCGATGCGGCCACCACCAGCGATCAGTTGCTGGCGCGCGCCGAAGAGCTGGCCCAGCCGATGCGCGGCAAGGATCGGAGAGCCCTTGCTGGTCTGAAAGCCGATATTCATCGGCCAATCCTCAATGTGATAGCCGCCGGTTAAGGGGATTTTCCCGGCCGGTCTTGCTATTGGCGACCGGCCTTGGCAAGGTGGCGATTCGATTCTCTTGATGTTCGTCCATGCGATTTCTGTTTCTGATATTTATTACTGTTCCCATTCTGGAAATGTGGCTGCTGATCGAAGTTGGCAGCCGTATTGGCGCTTTGCCCACCATTGCATTGGTGGCGCTAACGGCGTTCATTGGGCTTAACTTGTTGCGCCAGCAGGGGGTTAGTACCCTTACTCGGGCTCAATCACGGCTCAACGCCGGTGAAGTGCCTGCCACAGAGATTCTTGAAGGCCTGTTTCTTGCGGTGGGCGGCGCACTGCTGCTCACCCCAGGCTTTTTCACCGATGCGGTGGGCTTTTGCTGTCTGCTGAGGCCGATCCGTCGCCACATTATCAACCGTATGCTCCAGTCTGGTCTGGTGCGTGCCAGTGCCGGATTTCAGACCGGTGGGGCCGCCTTCGGGGAGGGTCCATCGGGTGCTGGGGAGTCTCGTGAGCCGCGAACCCAGGTCGATCGGGATGGCCACGTCACGATTGATGGCGATTACAAGCGCGAAGAATAAGCCGCCCAGATAAAAGAAACTAAAAAAAATTCAATCAGGCCCTTGAAAGCCCCCAATCCGCCCCCATTTACCTAAGCGCAGGTAGCTCCCGTTCCAATTTTTAACTCTTGACTCGGGGGGCTTGCAACCTATTATTAGCACTCTCGATGGGGGAGTGCTAAATCGGCGCCGCCGCAGGCCAAACGCAGGCGTCGCCGAACACAACCTAAATTTAACAGTAATACCTTGATTTAAAGGGAGATTTGGCAAATGAAAATTCGTCCGTTATACGATCGCGTTGTCGTTCGTCGCAAGGAAGAAGAAGAGACTTCGGCTGGCGGTATCGTGCTGCCGGGCTCCGCGAAAGAAAAGCCTAACCAGGGCGAAGTAGTCGCGGTAGGCGAAGGCAAGCTGCTGGAAAACGGCGAACTGCGTCCTGTTGGCGTGAAAGCGGGCGACCAGGTGATCTTCGGTCAGTACTCTGGCAGCACCGTGAAAGTCGACGGCGAAGAGCTGATCATCCTGAACGAGTCCGAGATTTTCGGCATCGTTGAGTGAGCGTGGCTGAGTAAGCCTCAAACCGAACTAACGTAACGTAAAAGGATTAAGAAAATGGCTGCAAAAGACGTCAAATTCGGAGATAGCGCCCGCCAGAAAATGCTGAAAGGCGTAAACACCCTGGCCGACGCGGTAAAAGTAACTCTGGGCCCTAAAGGCCGCAACGTGGTACTGGACAAGTCTTTCGGTGCGCCTACCGTGACTAAAGACGGTGTTTCCGTTGCCAAAGAAATCGAGCTGAAAGACAAGCTGGAAAACATGGGCGCGCAGATGGTAAAGGAAGTCGCTTCCAAAGCCTCTGACGAAGCCGGTGACGGTACTACCACCGCAACGGTTCTGGCTCAGTCCATCCTGAACGAAGGTCTGAAGTCTGTTGCCGCAGGCATGAACCCGATGGACCTCAAGCGCGACATCGACAAAGCTGTTGCTGCAGCGGTTGAAGAAGTGAAGAAAATGTCTATCCCTTGCGCCGACAACAAGGCGATAGCTCAGGTTGGCACCATCTCTGCCAACAGCGACGAGCAAGTGGGTAGCATCATTGCTGAAGCCATGGAAAAAGTGGGCAAGGAAGGCGTTATCACCGTTGAGGAAGGCCAAAGCCTGCACAACGAGCTGGACGTGGTTGAAGGTATGCAGTTTGACCGCGGTTACCTGTCTCCCTACTTCGTAACCAACACGGACAACATGTCTGCCGAGCTGGATAACCCCTTCATCCTGCTGGTTGACAAAAAAATCTCCAACATCCGCGAAATGCTGCCGCTGCTGGAGCAAGTTGCCAAAGCCAGCCGTCCGCTGGTGATCATCGCTGAAGACGTTGAAGGCGAAGCTCTGGCGACTTTGGTTGTGAACAACATGCGCGGCATCGTGAAAGTAGCTGCCTGTAAGGCTCCAGGCTTCGGCGACCGTCGTAAGGCTATGCTGGAAGATATCGCGGTTCTGACTGGCGGTACTGTGATCTCTGAAGAGATCGGTATGGATCTGGAAAGCACCACACTGGATCACCTGGGTACTGCCAAGCGCGTAGCCATGGACAAAGAGAACACCACTATTGTTGACGGTGCTGGCGATGCCAAAGCCATCGAAGCGCGTGTTGGTGAAGTACGTGTTCAGATTGAAAACACGTCTTCTGACTACGACCGTGAGAAGCTGCAAGAGCGCGTAGCCAAACTGGCTGGCGGTGTTGCTGTTATCAAGGTTGGCGCAGCCACTGAAGTGGAAATGAAAGAGAAGAAAGCCCGCGTTGAAGATGCCCTGCACGCAACTCGCGCAGCGGTAGAAGAAGGCGTGGTACCTGGTGGTGGTGTTGCACTGGTGCGTGCGGTTTCCAAAATCACTGGCCTGACTGGCGACAACGAAGACCAGAATGCCGGCATCGCTGCTCTGCTGCGCGCCATGGAAGGTCCTATCCGCCAGATCGTTGCCAACGCAGGTGAAGAAGCCTCTGTGGTACTCGACAAGGTTCGCAATGGCGAGGGTAACTTCGGTTACAACGCTGGCACTGGCGAATACGGCGACATGATGGAAATGGGTATTCTTGACCCGGCTAAAGTAACCCGTACTGCTCTGCAGGCGGCTGGCTCCATCGCAGGTCTCATGATCACTACCGAATGTATGGTAGCTGACTCTCCGGAAGACAACCCTGCCCCGGCAATGCCTGATATGGGCGGCATGGGTGGCATGGGCGGCATGGGCGGCATGATGTAAGCGGCCTGAGCAACGATGCTTCCGAAAGCCCCGCCTAGTGCGGGGCTTTTTTTGTGCTGCGTAAACTCAGTTGCATAGGCTGTCGTTAAGATATCCCATCCCGTCATCTATCCTTCCTCCTGCACTCTTTGAGAGAGGTAGGGTGAGGTCAATGTACGCACGCAGGTGTATACCACCACATCGTGATCGGGGAGACACTCGATTTCCCTTCGACGATTTATGCCCTTTCTTACTGGCCAAGCCATGCAGGCTATTTATGTCGTCCTGCCGGCGAATCATCCCTCGCGATACAAACTTCGTATATCCTTGATATTTCGAATCAAGGGAGCCCGGTGTGAACCTCTACGAGATCAGTAATCTCCAATTGGCAATTGCCTTTATTCCGGCAGTGCTGGCTTTGGCCGTGTTCTATTACTGGACAGTCGGTGCTGGCAATGCATCCTACGCGGTAGGTCGCATGCTGTTACAGCTTCTCCTAATAGGCTACGCACTGACCTTTATATTTGAAACTGAGCATCCTGGCGTGGTGTTGGCTGTGCTGACTGTGATGCTGGTAGCGGCAGCCTGGATTTCCCTCAACTCGGTAGGGGAGCAGCGCACTGGCTGGCTGGGAAAAGCGGCGCTGGCCATCGGCGTAGTCGGGTTGGCCGTACTGGCACTGGTTACTCAGCTGGTTGTGGCGGTAGACCCCTGGTACGCACCGCAGTATGTGATTCCTCTGGCGGGAATGATATTTGCCAATACCATGAATGCGGTCAGCCTTGCTGCGGAGCGCTATCTGTCGGAGCGCAATGATCAACACGATTACGAATCAGCGCGTCGCAGGGCCTTCAAGGCGGCTATGATACCGGTGGTGAACTCGCTGTTGGCGGTGGGGCTGGTGTCACTGCCGGGAATGATGACCGGACAGATATTGTCGGGCGTATCGCCGCTGATAGCCGCCCGTTATCAGATTGTGGTGATGACTATGCTGTTTGGCGCGGCGGGATTATCCACCGCCTGGTTTTTGGTGATGCTCCGGCCCAAACCTGCCGCCTGAGCTGTGTTAACATCGTTTTTTTGCTTTTACATTCTACGAATAAAATGGATTGCCGATGACTATTCGACCACGTCGCTCCGTGCTGTATATGCCCGGCTCTAACGCCAGAGCTTTGGAGAAAGCACGTGCTTTGCCGGCAGATTGCCTGATCTTGGATCTTGAAGATGCGGTTAGCCCAGACCAGAAAACGTTTGCACGTGAGCAGGTATTGGCTGCCGTCAATGCAGGAGGGTACGGCGACCGCGAGCTGGTGGTGCGGGTTAACGGTTTTGATACCGCCTGGGGACGAGATGATATCGTTGCTTTCGCCAATGCCCCTATTGCCGCATTGTGTCTTCCCAAGGTGGATTCCGCCAGCGAGGTTAATGCTGTGGTTCAGCTGCTCAAGCAGGAGGGCTCAACGCTAAAGCTCTGGCTGATGGCGGAAACACCGCGCGGGGTGCTTAATATCGATGAGATATGCGGAGCTAACACCCGCAATGAAGTGGTGGTGTTGGGCACGTCCGATCTGGCTAAGGAATTGCGAGTGCCTCATACACCGGACCGACTCGGCCTGCAGACCTCCCTGCAGCTCTGTGTATTGGCTGCGCGTGCCCATGGGTTGGATATCCTTGATGGCGTATATCTGGACATAAAAGATGATGCGGGTTATGCCGAGGCCTGCGAGCAGGGAGTCAAGCTGGGTTTTGACGGCAAAACACTGATTCACCCAAGCCAGATTGACGCTGCAAATCAGGCGTTTGCCCCATCAGCGGATGTTGTCGATAGAGCGCGACGCATTATCGATGCCTGGGAGGCGGCAAAGGCAGAGAAAAAGGCAGTAGCGGTGGTGGATGGCAAGCTGGTGGAAGTACTGCATTATGAAGAGGCCAAACGGCATCTGGCGATCAGCGAGGTGATTGCAGCTCGCAGTTGACCTGAAGGTGTAGTCGGAGATGCTTGCCAACAACGTTGCGTTATAACAACGAAAAAAAGGCGTAACTTTTATCCATCGGCTTTTGGTCGCCTCGGACTGTTTTCAGATTGCCAAAGGGTTGCTACGCATCGGGCGCAGTTGCAGCACGATAGCAGTCTGTGGCTACAAACCGTTTTAGTATCTGCAATGCATCGTCACGTTTTTCAACTACGTCCAGATAGTGGCCTCCGGCAACAACGTCGGAGCGCTTATCCGATTCGTTGGGAACTGAATGGTAGCCGTGAAAAAGTAACTTTCCACGTCCCCCATGTCGCCATCAATCGCGGTGGTGGATTTGATCTTTATTCCGCTGTTACCGTCTCGCCAACGGCTTCGTAGATGGAGGCGTAGACAGTGTCGTAGTCAAACGCGGCGCAGCGTGCGATGCGTTCATCCACCGCGCGGCTTTCCATTTCCCGGCGGGCCGCTTCGATATCATCGGTTTCGATGTCGTAGATGGCTGCATAGGGCCAGGCGTCACTGCCGCGCATATTGCTGGCCATTTTAAAGCGCTGGGCAGAAACAAAGCCGGGGATTGCTACCACCTGCTTCAAGTGGGTGTGTTGGTACCAGTCGTTAAATTCTGCTTCCCGGCCTTCGACCGGGCGGCTC
>NZ_JBFJTH010000061.1:0-20358 GCF_041625495.1 Litorivivens sp.
AGGGCAACGAGCGAGTGTGCATTGTCTATCCGGCCATCATCCATCATTGCCAAAACCTCGTTTACCGGCAACACATGCAGGCGGATATCTTCATTCTCTTCCGCCAAACCATGCACCCCTGCCGCTGCAGAAAGGTCTGCGCAGCCGCAGTAGAGATGGAAATATTCATCGCTACCACCAGGTGACGAGTAGTACGAGGCGACTTTTTCCAATGCTCTCAGGGTGACACCAGCCTCCTCCTGACTTTCTCGGTGCGCTACATCTTCTGGCGACTCCCCGGCTTCCATCAACCCGGCGATCAACTCCATCAGCCAGGGCGAAGGATTGCGCGCCAGTGCGCCAACCCGAAACTGTTCAGCCACAGCCAAGGCATCTAGCGCTGGATCGTAGATCAGCACCCCGACCGCCTGCCTGCGGCGTGCAACCACGCGGCGAATGTCGCCGCTCCAGCCGCCGTCGAACAGGCGATGACGCAGGCTTACGTCTACCACTTCAAAAAAACCCTTCCACAGGGTCTGCTCGGAAGAGACTGTAAAGTCGTCGCGGGAGAAGCTCATCAGAAGCGTCGCTCGGTGTACCAGTTCACATCGCGGGCGTGGCGGTCCACCTCGTTTGCCACATCCAGAATCAGGGCAAATAGCGCCATACGTACCAGCACACCGTTGTCCGCCTGCCGAAAAATCGCCAGATTCGGATTTTCATTCAGATCGTTATCCAGCTCATTGGCCTCAGCCCGCGAGTCACGCGGCAGCGGATGCATGATGACAGTGTTTGGTTCACAGAATCGTGTGTATACCGACTGATTCAGGCGGTAACGACCGCGATAAAGGTCCGCCTCTTCCTTACTGGCAAAACGCTCTGCCTGAATGCGAGTGGAATAGGCGATGTCTACATGACCAATGCTGGATTCCATCGCATCACTCTCAACCACTTTATTGCCCGCAGCGCGTAGACTTTCAACAATCTCTTGCGGCATACGTAATTCGTCAGGGGAAATCAGGGTCACGGTTACATTGTCGAACAGGCACAACAGCTTACACAGGGAGTGCACTGTGCGACCGTATTTGAGATCACCAATCATGGCAATGCGTAGCCCGTCGATACCCTCGCGACCCTTGTGGCGCAACTCTTTCTGAATGGTGTACAGATCCAACAATGCCTGACTGGGGTGCTCGTTGGAACCGTCCCCCCCATTAATCACCGGCACCCGGCTGGCACGCGCAAACTCCGCGACTGAACCGGAGGTCGGGTGGCGCATGACAATGACATCGCTGTAACCACTCAATACCCGGGCGGTATCGTAGAGCGATTCCCCCTTGGCCAGTGCCGAGCTTTCAAAGCCGGTCGTTTCCCGCACTTCACCTCCCAGCAGATTAAACGCACAGCCAAAGCTCACTCGAGTGCGCGTGGAGGGCTCAAAAAACATATTGCCGAGGATGGCGCCATCGAGCACGCGCGTCACCTTCTGTCGATGGGCATAAGGTTGCATGCGATCGGCTACTGCAAACACCTGCTCGATCTGTTCGCGCTCAAATTGGGTAATGGACAGAATATGGCTGCCGGTAAACTTCACTCTGACTCCTGTTTATTCAAAAGCGGCTCTGTGTCAGAGACCGCAGCGGGATCGACCTGGTCGTGATCAAACTGCAGACTGGCCCAACGAGCATAGAGCGGTGATTCTTTAATCAATTCACCGTGGGTGCCGAGCGCCGCCAACCGGCCATGATCAAGCACCGCTATCTTATCCACCTTGACGACAGTGGCCAAGCGGTGCGCAATCACGATGGTAGTCCGGTCTTTCATTAATCGCTGCAATGCCTGTTGCACCTGGAACTCGCTCTCGGCATCCAGCGCGCTGGTCGCTTCGTCCAGCAGCAGCAGTTTGGGGTCTTTTAAAATGGCACGAGCAATGGCGACGCGCTGGCGTTGACCGCCAGACAGACGCACGCCGCCCTCACCCACAAAACTGTCGTACCCTTCAGGCAGCCGCTCAATAAATTCGTGGGCATAAGCTGCCTTGGCGGCGGCAATCAGCTGATCCTCGCTGGCATCAGGATTTCCGTAACGGATATTGTCTGCCACCGTACCTGTAAACAACACCGGCTGCTGGGGCACCAGCGCAATCTGGTCACGCAGGGTTTCCGGGTTAAGTTCGCGCACATCCACACCATCAAGCGAAATACTGCCGGACTGCACGTCATAAAACCTCAGCAGTAAATCCACCAGCGTCGATTTCCCCGCGCCGGAGCTGTCCACCAAGGCCATACTACTGCCCGCCGGCACGCGCAGATTAAGCGCATTGATGGCCCAGTAGTCCGGCCGCGACGGATAGGCAAAGCACACATCCTTCAGCCACAGCTCACCGGTGACGGTTGTCGGCAACTCGCGCGGTACCGCTGGGGGAACAATCAGGCTGCGCGCGGACAGCAGCTCGAGTAAGCGCTCGGTGGCTCCTGCGGCGCGCTGCAGATCGCCGTAGACTTCGGAGATAGCACCCACAGAGGCCGCCACCATCAAGGCATAAAACACAAAAGCCGCCAACTCACCGCTGGATATACGACCGGCCAACACGTCGTGACCGCCGACCCAGAGCATAGCCGCAATTGCACCGAGCACCAGCAAAATCACGATTGTCGACAGCCAGGCGCGCTGATTAATACGACGAACAGCGATGGCAAATGCATGCTCTACATGGCGCGCAAACAGTGCCTTGTCACGCTGCTGATAATTAAAGGCCTGCAGCACTTTAATATTCTTGATGGCCTCGCCAACAAAGCTGCCGACGCTGGCTATACTGTCCTGAGAGCTGCGCGACAATGCCCGCACCCGTCGCCCGAACACCAAAATGGGAATGACAATCAGCGGCACACTCAGCAACACCATGCTGGTTAGCTTGGGATTGGTAATAATCAGCCAGATTATGCCGCCTACGAACATAAGCGCATTGCGCAGTGCAATGGAAACCGACGAGCCAATCACAGTCTGGAGTAACGTCGTGTCGGTAGTAATTCGCGACTGAATCTCGCCTGACACGTTGGTTTCAAAAAAACCGGGATGGAGGGTGACCACATGATCAAAAACCGCTTTACGCAGATCTGCACTGACCCGCTCACCAATCCATGACACCAGATAAAAGCGGGTAAACGTGCCCAGCGCCAACAACATGACCAGCCCCATAAAAATGAGCAGGGCCTGGTTCAACATGGCCGGGGTACCCGACGAAAACCCTTCGTCCACCAGCAGCCGGATCCCCTGCCCGAGCGACAGGGTAATGCCCGCAGTAAAGACCAACGCAATACTGGCGCCAACAACCTGCAGTCGATACGGTCGCAAAAACTGCAGCATGGCCTTTAAAACACCAAGGTTTTTGCTGGCTTTGCGGTCTTCAGTTACATCAGCCAAGGGCCTTTTCCTGTTGATAGTGGGCGATCAGTTGTAGCTTATCGGACCGGCGCAGTGCTTTGATTTGAGCTTCTCGACGCGAAGCACTGGAACGATCCATCGCTTCTTCCTGATAGACCAGTGCCTCCGGCGGGTCACCGCGAAAGAAGCGCGCGCCGTTGGGCAGCTCACCGGCGTGCTCGCGAAATCGCCGCGCCACATCGGTACTGATACCGGTGTAGAGCTTGCCGCTCTGAGCGCGGATCATATACACCCACCAAGCACTTCGCACGGGTACTGTCACGGCAGACCTTTCACGTAATCCGCCAGCGAATCGAGCACCTGCTGCCTGGCCGGCGACTGGCCGGGGCGCAACTCGACAATACGCGCCAGGCATTGCCCCGCGGTGAGACCACCCCCGCCATCTTCCTCGTGAACTCGGCTGTGACAGAATTCCTGCCAATGCAACTGTTCCTCGGGTGTGAGCGAGTTCGGAAAATTGCGCGCGCGATAACGAAACAACATCTCCGCCAGCCGACTATCGGAAAAGGGGAACGTCCTGTCGGCTAACTGATCGCCTGAGCTGCGAGTAACTTCGTCCATCAGCCGCCGGTCTTCATTACTGAAGAAGCCGCCACTATATAGCATTCGCTCAGGATCCGTATGCTCAGCAAATTCACGTTGACTGTAGATATCGCTCAGCTTATGGCGCAAGTCTGCTTTGCTCAGCATTTGCCAATGCGCTTCACACCGCGCCATATCAATCTGCAAGCGCTCCTGCGCCGCGTCGTCGAGCAGGTTCAGCGTGGCCAGCATGGGCGAGCGGTTGAGATGAATTTCCTTGAGCGGGATACGCTCCACGCCCTCGGCCAGAACATCGCTGCGAGCAAAAACCCGCTCAGCAACTTTGGCGGGTGATAGTGTCAGCAGCGGCTCAGGGTCGGCCATCAAATCGACCGCTATCACGCTGTTCTTATTCACCGGATGCATCGCCAATGGCATCACTAGCGCCGAGCAGAAGCGGCTGGCCGGATAACGAGATGAGATATGCAATAGGGGCTTTTGCCGGTTTAGGTCCAGCAATTGGGCAACGGTCTGCTTTTTCCGCAACGACAGCGCATAGTCGAACAGCTTGGGCTTGCGGGTCTTAATGATACGCGCCAGCTCAATAGTGGCCAGCACGTCGGAAAAGGCATCGTGCGCAGATTCATGAGCAAGACCATTGGCAGCGGTAAGCAACTCCAACTTAAAGCTTATTTCTCCATCGTCTCGTCGTGGCCACTCAATTCCCTCTGGGCGCAGAGCACAGCACAAACGTACCACATCAATAAGATCCCAACGTGAATTGCCGTTCTGCCATTCCCGGGCATAGGGGTCTATGAAGTTGCGATAGAGCGTGAAGCGGGTTACCTCATCGTCAAAGCGGATACTGTTGTAGCCCGCGCCACAGGTGCCCGGTTGAGACAGCTCGCGGTGAATTGCACTGATAAATTCACGCTCACTGACACCTTTATTCAGGGCCTCTTGCGGCGTGATGCCCGTCACCAGGCATGCTTCCGGATGCGGCACGACATCCGGCGTGGGCCGGTTGTAGATCACCAGCGGTTCGCCAATGATATTGAGATCCGCATCGGTGCGAACACCGGCAAACTGGGACGCTCGATCAAACGTGGGGTCTGCCCCCCAGGTTTCGTAGTCGTGCCAATAAAAGGTGTGGTTAGACAAGATGAGGATTCCGCTTGAGTTTGCGGTATTTCACATGGGGCAGCGGGAGATTGCAAATGCCCTCCCCCGCAGGGAGAGGGCAGAAGGCGGGATACTTAGACGACCTCGATCGCCTGCTCCTCAATCATCTTCGCCCATTTGGCCGGGCCAGACTTGTGTACCGAATCGCCATGGGTATCCACCGCCACTGTCACCGGCATGTCCACTACGTCAAACTCGTAAATGGCTTCCATCCCCAGTTCCGGGAACGCGACCACTTCGGCATGCTTGATCGCCTGAGCTACCAGATAAGCGGCACCACCAACGGCCATGAGGTAGACCGCTTCGCTGTCGCGAATCGCGTCAATTGCCGTATCGCCACGCTCGGCCTTGCCGATCATGCCGAGCAAGCCCGTTTCCTCAAGCATGGTGCGAGTAAATTTATCCATGCGGGTGGCCGTTGTCGGACCAGCCGGGCCAACCACTTCGTCGCGCACCGGATCTACCGGCCCAACGTAGTAGATGAAGCGGCCCTTCATATCCACCGGCAGTTTTTCACCGTTAGCGAGCATATCGACCATTTTCTTGTGGGCGGCATCGCGGCCAGTCAACATTTTTCCGTTCAGCAGCAGGGTCTCACCGGGTTTCCAAGCTTTAACTTCTTCTGCCGTAACGGTGTCGAGATTAACCCGGCGCACACCTTCACCAACTTCCCAGGTGATATCAGGCCAGTCGTCCAGTGACGGCGGTGTCAGCGTGGCTGGACCTGAACCGTCCAGCGTGACGTGAGCGTGTCGAGTCGCCGCGCAGTTGGGAATAATTGCCACGGCTTTGTTGGCTGCGTGGGTCGGATAATCTTTCACTTTAACGTCCAGCACGGTGGTCAGACCGCCCAACCCCTGAGCACCGATACCCAGCTTGTTCACCTTTTCCATCAACTCCAGCCGCAACTCTTCTGAGCGGTTCGCCGGGCCGCGCTCACGCAGCTCGTGAATATCGATAGGGTCCAGCAGTGCTTCCTTGGCCACCAGCATCGCTTTTTCGGCTGTGCCGCCAATACCAATACCCAGCATGCCCGGAGGGCACCAGCCAGCACCCATTTTGGGCACCTGCTCCAACACCCAGTCGACTACAGAGTCCGACGGATTGAGCATCGCAAACTTGGATTTAGCCTCACTGCCGCCGCCCTTGGCCGCCACGTAAACCTCGACCTTGTCACCTGGTACGATCTCATAGTGAATAACTGCGGGGGTGTTGTCTTTAGTGTTCTGACGGGCTCCGTCAGGATCGGACAGAATGGAGGCTCGCAGCACGTTGTCTGGATTGTTGTAGGCCCGACGAACACCTTCGTTCACCATATCAGTGACCGAGATATCGCTTTCCCATTGCACATTCATACCAACTTTCAGGAAGACGGTAACGATACCCGTGTCCTGGCAAATCGGGCGATGCCCTTCCGCGCACATGCGAGAGTTGATCAGGATCTGCGCCATGGCGTCTTTCGCGCCGGGGTTCTGCTCGCGCTGGTAGGCCTGGTAAACGCCCTGGATGAAATCGACGGGGTGGTAGTAGGAGATGTATTGAAGAGCATCAGCGACTGTGCTGATCAGGTCATCTTTACGAATTACGGTCATCGGCTGCCTCACTATACTGCGAGCCGGACGATCCAGAAAACTAGCCGCCCCACCCGCGCGATTCGGGGGCGGCAGTATACCTCAGAGTCAGCAGCCTTTCACCGGTGCTGTTCAATCAAGCTATGGCGAGGGCGACGCTCCAGAGTGGTAGCGGCTCACCGTATCACGCAGATTGGCCAGGTCACGGTTAACCTGCTTGCGGAAAGCATTGACTGATTCAAGCCACTCTTCATTGGATTGAATCCGCGCCTCCAGCTTCGCAACTTTCTCCGCCATATTGCCGCCGGCTTTGAGGTCGGCAATCTGACCCCGGTGCGCTTCGGTCATAGCGCGCGTTTTATCGAGCTGGGCTTTAAGCGTATCAAGTTCGCTTTTGTATCCCGCAGTCGCTTTTTCTGCTGCCGCAATTTTCGTATTCAGCGAGGCAAACTGCGTATTCAGTGACGCCAGCGTTTTCTCCATCGCTTCAATCTTGGTTTCATGATCTGCGAGCTGCTGCTTGCTGCGCTTCCAGACGTTGTCCCACAACTTTCGAATTTCGGTATCCAGAAATTCCATTTGCTTCTGAAACTGGTCACTGGTCTCGCTGACGCTTTCATCAGTGACATTAAGCTGCTTCTCAAGGCGAAGAATCCGTTGCTGATCCAAGGTCTGCTGGGCCAGCGCGATGTCCAGCTGCTTGTACAAATAGTAGGCGCCACCCAATAGCACCACGATCACCAGCCACATCAGCCAGCCACCGCCGACCCTTGAGCCGCCTCCCTCACTGCTCACGGCGGGGACATCGCCAATCCGATCGACCATCCGCGTACGGCGCTCGCGCTGGTAGGCCTGAATCTCATCTGCCTCTGGCCTGATTCCATCGGGTCTTTTCGGGTCTGTCATGGCAACTCCTAAGTGGGCCGTGCGGCGCTCATTATGACAGCAGTACAGCGCCGGAAAAAGCGGTGAAATTCACCTCTTCGGGCTCCAAAAAAAACTGACACATCAGAAGGATATTTCTAGACATTCAATCTTTTTGCTATACTGCCGGCACTACAAGCTCCCGCCATTCACCTGTGATGTCGGGTACCAATAAAAGTTCAACCTGCCACTATTGATAGGAACTGCTATGGAAAACTTTATTACCACCGACGTTCTGTTCCGTTGGCTTCACGTGCTGTTTGGCATCACGTGGATCGGCCTCCTGTACTACTTCAATTTCGTTCAAACCGAATACTTCAAAGAAGCGGAAGCTGGCGCCAAAGCCGACGCTGTCAAGAAGCTGGCGCCACGTGCACTGTGGTGGTTCCGCTGGGGCGCAATGTTTACCTTCCTGACCGGTGTGGTACTGCTGGAGCTGGTTCGCCAGTCTCACGGCTGGGATTCCTACATCATCATGGGCGCGGTTCTGGGTACCCTGATGTTCCTGAACGTCTGGCTGATCATCTGGCCAAACCAGAAGATTGTGTGTGGTATTACCCCTGGTGATGCTGCCGCTGCCGCCCCGAAAGCCGGCCTGGCATCGCGCACCAACACCCTGTTCTCCGGCCCAATGCTGATCGGCATGATGGGCTCTTTCCACGGCACCGGCGCTGCCAGCTACGGCATGAACAGCCTGCCACTGGGCCTGTGGATTGTTCTGGCACTGATCGCCGCCCTGGAACTGAATGCCATTTTCGGCAAGACTGGTCCGATGACTACTGTCAAAGGTGTGGTCCACTGCAGCATCGCGCTGACAGTTGTATTTCTGGCGATTCTCCAGTTCGTCTGATACCAGCCCTTTAGGCACTACAAAAACCCCGGCATGCCCGGGGTTTTTTGTGCCCGGAGCAAGCACTGATCACTATTTGACCAAACCCCCTGAAATTGATAAAGTGCGACCTAGTTCACACTTAACCGCAATCGAGTCATTGGTGGTGTGACAACAGCCATCCACCCTGAACTGACAGAACAATAAGACGAAACCAGTGAAATTGCCGTACACCAAACAGCAGATTCTGAGCGGCGACTATATACCCCGGGGTGAGGCAGTCGAGCGTGAGCACGCGTCGGCTGAACAACACCAGCACCGCACACAGCACTTTGCCGCTCACAAGCAACGGGTATTGGAATCTGTTGTGGCGCGCATGCGCACGGAAAAGCAGGCGGGAAACTACAGAGACATTGAGAAGATTCGGCCCTCTAATAGAAGAAAGCCCGTTAGTTACTTTGCCTAACGCCCCAGCCTCTAGGCAAAACACAAAAGCCGAGCATAGAACTCAAAGCCGCCCTCAAGCCTGAACGGCCCAATACTACAGGCCGCCCATAACAAAATTGCCGCGCTAAGCGCGGCAATCGTCAGCAAGCCAGTAGCCACTCAGTGATTATGGTAGACCACACCCACCTGCGGCATATGGGCCAGCCCAATTTCCCGAGCGTGCTCTTCGAAATCCTTGTTCTTCCAGAAAAATGCACCCGGCATGGTTGTGGGTATAACCAGCACATAGAACAGCGCCCGCCCTATTACCGCGACCGCAAACGTAGACAGCGACAATACGGCCGCCAGGACCAACATCAGCGGCCCAGCATTGAACAGCCCGAGCAGAAATCCACCGGATACGGCCAGATTTACCCCCAGCAGGGCATTGCGTAAGGCATAGCTTTTGCCAAACACCGTGCACTGCACATAGTGCGATGCGCTGCCTTCGTTATTCCCCACATTCATCTCGCTGCCGTGGCGCCACAGACCCAGTGATTCCAGTAAGCAGCCGGCAAACACCAGCGCTGCACACAGCACTGTGAGCGTACTCACATCCTGCCCACCCAGCATCAGCGTGGGCACCCCAACCAGGCCCAGCAACAAGCCTCCGAAGGTAAGGCTGGTACCAACAAAAGCGGTGGCCGTCTGCCAGTGGTCCCAGAAAGGCCGTGCTGGTATGCGGTAACAGCGATACATATAGTAGAGCCCCACCAAACCGCTGGGCACAGCTAACCATCCGAACACCGAGGCCAGCGTTGTATAGCTGCCCCAGTCTCCCAGCACCGATTGAAAGACTGCATTTTCCGGCAGCACCGCCAACATGTGCAATCCGGTAAACACCATAAATAGAAGCATTCCTAGTCCTTCGCGACATACAGGCGAGTGTCTAAGGTTGTTGAAGCCGCGATAGAAGCGCAAAGGTTTACCCAAATGGGTCGCTGACATCAGCATTCCCAAGCCCGCAAATGCCACTGCAAGTGTTACCAGCGGCACATACATGACAGACGCCCGAAGCGTTTGCGCGGGTTCAAACCCGAGCTGCGCTCCCAGGAAGGCGCTGAAAAACAGACCCAACGCCGCCTGACTGACCAAGGTAAAAATGACCAGCGGATTCTCTCGTGAGCTTAAACGCTTTAGATTCCAGTGCCGCTCCACACCTTTCTTTTGATCCACCACGGGACGGTACTGGCCATCTTCATCGCGATGATACTTCACGGGCATGCCGTCGGGACGCGTCACCTCATCGGGCATAGTTTTAACTTGCTGGAAACGGATGTTCGGGTGGGTAATTTCAGGGTCGGGAAAACCGGGAATCGATACCTTACCCTGCTCTCGATTCTCTGGCAGATCCTCTACCACACCAAAATTAAGCGCATTACCGAGACAGGCCGAAACACAGGCCGGCTTCAGGTTTACCTCCAGCCGATCTACACACATGTTGCATTTGGACACCTGCCCTTTGATCGGATCGAGCTGCGGCGCATTGTAAGGGCACACCCAAGTACAGTAACCACAACCAAAACAGGTTTCCGGATCCTGCAGCACCGCGCCATATTCTGCATGTTTGGTGTAGGCACGCGTCGGGCAGCCTTTAAGACATACCGGATTGTCGCAGTGGTTGCAGGCCATGGAGATATTCATCCGACGAAAATCCGGATAGGTTCCGCCCTCCACATAACCAACGCTGCGAAAACTGATATGCGCAGGATTGTCATTCTTCTCAGAACAGGCAGCCTCACAGGCATGACAGCCAATACAGTTGTCTGCGGTAAAGTGAAAGGCATGCTGCTTATTGCGATTGGGATTCGTACCAACGCCCGGCTCATTATTGATGAACATTTCCCGCCCCGGCTGCGCTTCGCCACCGGAACGCGCAATCAGGTCAATCGGCGCCTCGTAGTAATTAACTTCAGGCGCTTTCGGTTCTTTCAAAAAAGCGTACTGGGGTTCGTCGTCTCGTACTTGCCACATGGTAAAAACCTTCTCTCTTAAAACGCCCGGCGCTCTACATTCAGTCGCGCAGCTTCTTTCTGATCCACATGCTCGATACGCACCGCACACTGTTTAAAGGCGGGCTGACGGGAATAGGGGTCTAGCAATCCCAGCGACAGGCGATTAACGCAGTCGTGGTAGTGCATGGGAATAAACACCATATTGCGCGGCACACGCTGGGTCAGCTGCACCATAACCACCGCGTCGCCACGTCGGGATACCAGACGCACGTAGCTCATATGCTCTACACCCTGCTCGCGGGCGGCGTCCGGGTTCATTTCCATATAGGGGGTGGGGCTAAACTTGTTCAGGTTGCCAATCTTGCCGGTTTTGGTGCGAGTGTGAAAATGCTCTACCACCCGACCGCTGTTCAGCCAGAAGGGGTATTGGGTGTCGGGAACTTCATTGTTCTCAATGTAGTCCATGGCCAGCAGATTAGCCTTGCCGTTCGGCGTCTGGAATTTTCCATCGCTGTACAGACGCGGATTACCGGTGGCATCACCTTCGCGCATGGGCCACTGGATACCACGCTGCTCCTCGATACTATCGTGACTCATACCGGAGATATCCAGCGTCCGCCCTTCACCTTTGGAAAGATGCTTCATCTCGTCGAAAATTTCCGAGGTGGTTTCCGGAAACTTGATTCTACGACCTTGTTCAAAACGCTTGGCCAGCTCATTGAACACCCAAAAGTCCGGCTTGGCCTGGCCTGGCGGCTCGACAAATTTACGCACCAGATTTACCCGGCGCTCGGTATTAGTCTGTACTCCCTCTTTCTCGCCCCATACCGCGCCCGGTAGATACACATGGGCATACTTGGCGGTTTCGCAGTCAGCATAGCCATCCTGCACCACCATGAATTCCAGCTTTTCCAACGCCTTCTTGATGCGCGGCTGGTTGGGCATGGAGGTCAGCGGATTAGTTGCAACAATCCACAGCGCCTTGATTTCTCCGGACTCGATGGCCGGAAAAATATCGGTTTGCTGGAGGCCACGCTTTTTCGGGAAAAACTCGGGGTCAACGCCCCAGAATTTACCAACCTCTTCGCGGTGCTCCTCTTTCTCCAGCATGCGGTAACCGGGCAAACCGGAACAGGATGACCACTCACGGGTACCCATCGCGTTGCACTGACCGGTGATCGACAGCGAGGTGCCTCCGGGAATGCCAATATTGCCAGTGATGAGGTTCAGGTTATTGATACCGCACACACCATCGCTACCGTGAGTGCTCTGGTTGATCCCCATCGTCCAGATACTCATAGCAGACGGCGCCTTGGCATACATGCGGGCCACGTGACGAATGGTGTCGGCGTCAATGCCGCAAATACGCGAAGCAGACTCCGGATCGTATTTCTCTACCAGGGCCTTCAGCTCTTCATAACCGCCGCAGTGCGCATCGATATAATCCTGCTTCTGCAAGCCCTCTTTGATGATCACATGGGCCATCGCGTTCAGCAGCACCAGATCCGTGCCTGGTGTAATAGGTAGATGGATGTCGGCAAACTGAGCCATCATGGTCACGCGAGGGTCGACCACAATCAGGGGAAACTTGCGCTTTTCCAGCGCCTCTTTCAAACGCCAGTAAATGATAGGGTGCTGTTCTGGCAGGTTAGAGCCGAAGGCCATCAGGCAGTGAGTATGCTCGAAATCCTCATAACAGCCAGGAGGACCGTCAGAACCGAAAGAACGCTTGTAGCCTGACACAGCCGACGCCATACACAACGTGGTATTACCATCGTAGTTGTTGGTACCAATAACTCCGCGCACCAGTTTGCCAAGCGTGTAGAACTCTTCGGTGAGCAGCTGGCCGGTCGACACGACAGCCACGCTGTCGCGACCGTATTTTTCCTGAATTCGCTTGAACTCATCGGCCGTGCGATCCAACGCCGCATCCCAGCTGGTTGGCTGATAGGGCAGATAAGGTTTGTCGCGCATCAAGGGTTCGGTACCGCGCCCTGCGGTGGTTACCAGCTCGTGTTCGAAAATGCCCTTGATGCAAAGTTTGCCTTGATTGACTGGCGCGCTGCCCTTGCCACGACTCGCCACCGGCTTACCGTCAGCATTCAGCCCGACTTCGATGGAGCATCCCGTGGAACAATAACCACACACGGCATATTTCCAATCAACCACTTTCTTGTCGGCAATTACAATCGGCTTGCGATCTTTGCGCCCGAACAGCATTTAATGTCTCCCGATAAAGCGTCAGCACCACTTTGGTGCGGCCAGGGAATTGCGTTTTCACCCGCGGTGCACCAAAAGAGGGTTTTACCGCACGCAATTGCACCTATGGGAGAGTAAGAGTCAAGAAACGTGCCAATCAGGGAGGCTTGCCACCCCAAACTCGCCGGGCGTTTAAAAACAAGGGGTTAGCTTCTGGTTCGCTGCGGCCAGCTCTCGGCAATACCACAAGCGAATATCTCGAGACAAAAAGGGTCTTTGTAAATTAAAGAAGATAGGCTTTAGTGCAGCTGACCTTATACTCGCACCTATCCGCCCCCATTCGAAGAACCAAAAAAAAGGCCTCCCGAAGGAGGCCTTATTGCGTTAGAGCAATCGTTTATTCAGACACTTCAGCCTTGAGCACCGCAACAACTCGACGGTTCTGGCTTCGGCCTTCACGCGTCTCGTTGCTGGCAACCGGACGCTCTTCACCGTAACCAATCGCTGTCAGGCGCGAGGCGTTGATACCATATTTGCTAACCAGAGCAGCTTTCACTGCGTCAGCACGACGCTGTGACAACGTCTTGTTGTAGGCATCCGATCCGGAGCTGTCAGTGTGACCTTCAATAACGGCACTAACACCACCAAATTTCTTCAGGAAGCTCGCCACTTTTTCGACTTCAGCCATATATTGCGCAGGAACGTCGGAAGAGTTGGAGGCGAAATTCACTTCCATCCGGATCTGTTCAGTTCGCGACAGCACAAACTTACAGCCGCTGGCGTCAACCTGACGGCCGGCCGGAGTTTGCGGACACTTGTCTTTGTAATCAGGAACGCCGTCACCGTCGGTATCCAACGGACAGCCCGATGCATTGACCACAACACCTACCGGCGTGTTGGCGCAACGATCCATGCTGTCAGATACGCCATCACCGTCTGTGTCTTTTTCACGAGGCTTCATGGGCGCTGGGGCCGGCTCAGGCTTAGAGGTTGAACCGCCACCGAAGGAGTAGCTGATACCCAGACCAACCACGTAATCAGACATTTCCACGTCCAGACCGTTGATGTAACGGGCATCAAATCGCGCAGACCAGTCTTTATTGATCATGTACATCACACCGCCGCCGAGATTCGCCTGAGTCTCGCCGCTGGTGGCTGTGTCAGTTTCAAAATCGGCGTGGCCCAAACCAATTGCCGCATAAGGCGCCCAACGTTCCTGGCCAATATCGTAGTAACGCAGAAGATCCACACTACCTTGCAGTAAATCGACGTCCGCCGCGCGGATGTCCCGATCGCTATCAGGCGACGCTATCTGGGCGCGCAACTCAACACCCCACTCGTCTGACAGCTTGCGCTCCAGAGCAACAATATCGGTGATTCCGCCTTCCAGATCACGGTCACCGTCAAAGCCCTGATAGCCGCCCATATACGTTGCGCGCCAAGCGCCTTCTGCAGACACAGTTGCAGACATCGCACTGGCAACAGCTGCGGCCATAAGCGACACAGCAATTGATTTCTTCATTTTACGTCCCCCGCGTACTAGGTGGTTTTAAAATCGACTTGGTTAACATTATCGGCCCGCCGCTGAGTTTTGAATTCTTGACCTCACGCCGGACACCTTTAGCCATAACGCCTAGGTATAACTGATATTTCGGGGTTATGCCAGTCTATTTAATGGCTTAAGTGCGCAATTTAACACACGTTTACAGATTGTGCGCCTACCAGCCAAGAACCGATTTCACAAAAGGCTTTGTCAGTGAGCGCTGATGCCTCAGCGACTCACGATCCAACTGGTCGAGAATACCGAACAGGGTCGCCAGATTGCGTGCTGCCCGGTGATAGAGGTATTCAGCCACATCGCGATCCAGCTCCATGCCCAAGCCAGTCGCGCGAAACATGAGCGCTTCCAACCGCTGCTCCTCACTTAGGGCCGTCAGCTGATACACACTGAAGCTTTTAAGGCGGGAATGCAGATCTGGCAGGCTACAGGCCAGAGCGGCCGCGGGTAGCCGTGACGCCAGCAGTAACGCAGTGCCGCTGAGCAAAGCCCGGTTGTAGAGGTGAAACAGGCTTTCCTCCCACTGTGGCCGTCCAATCACCACATCCAGATCGTCCAGACACAGCAAATCAGCCTGCTCAGTGCCCTCTAGCAGTGCCTGGGGATTGGCGTCCGTGAATTCACGCAGAGGGAAATAAGATGCCGAAAAACCATGACTCGCCGCCTGATGGCAACTTGCCTGCAGCAAATGGCTTCGGCCACTTTCCGGCGTGCCGTGCACCAGCACCCACTGCTCGCCTTCGCTCTCGGCCTGCAACTTAAGCTGGTTCACCAGCAGACGGTTTGCCGCGATGGTATAGAAATTGTCGAACCGCAAAGATTTCTCAGGCCCAATCCCCAAGGCCAGCTGCTCACTCATCGGTGATTATCCCCGGCTGCTTCGGTCCACCATAGAGCTCACTGCCAAGGTAGCTGCTATGCACATGACGCAACATGACCATAATGACTGCCGCCGCTGGCAACCCCAGCAATATGCCCACAAAGCCGAACAATTGTGCCCCGGCCAGCAAGGCAAAGATCACGGCCACCGGATGCAGGCCGATGCGATCACCCACCAACAGTGGCGTGAGCAGCATACCTTCGAGCATCTGACCCACGGTAAACACCACGCCAACCTGAAACAGCGCCCAAGGGTCGTGAAACTGAAACCAGGCAGCTATCACTGCCGCCACGATGCCAACCACAAACCCCATATAGGGTACGATGCTAGCAAGCCCCGCCAGCAGACCCAGCACCAGAGCCAATTCCAGGCCGACCATCCACAGCCCCAGCGTGTACACCACCGCGAGCGCCGCCATTACCAGCATCTGACCGCGAATAAAGGCGCCGAGAATCTCGTCGCACTCGCGGGCAATCAGGCTAGCGCGGCCTTCGATGTTGCGCGGTAGCAGGTCGCGGATTTTAGCGACCAGAATGTCCCAATCACGCAACAGGTAAAAGGTGACTACCGGAATCAGCACCAGCGTGCTCAACCAGCCCATGATAACCATGCTGGAGCCAGTAATTCGGTTCCATAGCCGAAACAACACATCACCGGCGGTACCAATGTTTTTACCTAGCGCCTGACCTGCTCCGGTCAGGGTGGCGCCCTCACCGAGCCTCGCCCGAAGCTCAGGCAGCACTTGGGTTTGCAGCCACTGGAGCAGGGCCTGCAAGCGAACACCAAGCAGCTGAAACTGCTCCACAAGCAACGGCAGGGCAATCAACAGCACCACAAGAGAAAACAGCGTCAGCACCAGAAATACAACACACACGGCTGCGGTGCGCCCCATGCGCCGCGCCTCCAGCCGATCCACCAGCGGATCCCCAAGGTAGGCCAACAGTGCAGCAACGAGAAACGGCGCCAGTATCGGCTTGAGCAAGTGTATCAACAGCCCGATACCTGCAGCCCCGGCAATCAACAGCGCCAGCCGTGTGTTGCTCATGGCCGGCTCTGCCACCGGTAATAGCTGTGAACCTGCTCAACCGGCAAGTTGGACTGTGTAAACGCCACCCCGGGGTTGTTGTCGTCCAACAGTTTTTTATCAAGCAGGAAAAACTGCCGGGCTTTATCCATGCTTCCCTCCAGATGCAGCTCAATCACCGCTTGAGCACCCGACACCCAGACAGGGTTGGCGTGCTCAACAACAGCCACGCCTTCCAGATAGGTCAACAGACGCGCGTAATCCCGAAAGTTGCCGATGCCGCTAACCACGATATGCTCGCGCGCGCCACTCTGACCGGACCTGATCACAGCAAAACGGCTGGCTAATTCATCCGCCACCGAATTGACCACGGGTCTCAAAATATCAGCCAGCTCTGCCGCCTGCCGATCCAGAAGATCTTCATCGATGCCGCTGATCACCGCAAAATTGGCGATCCAGCTGGTGGAGAGCCGCGTGAGTCGGCCAGTAAGAATTTGTGACGTTCGATAGCGCTCCGCCGCCTTGCGCACAGCCTCGAGATCCATCGACCACACCTGACCAGTGGTGAGCTGCAACTTGTCATCGATATCGAGTACCGGAAACACCAATGGCAGTCCGCGCTGTGCGGCGGCTTCACGCAACGCCTGGACGATCTCAGGATCACTGGCTTCGCTAACAAAGTGGCGGCCGCTGAAATCATCCACCACCAGCCAAACCAGGGTTTGCGGCCGGTTTTTGTCCCACACCGGCAGCCCCGCCTGACTCAGCAAACGATTAACTTCAACCTCGCTGAAGCTGAAATCAATAAACAGCTGATCGCGACCATCGACCAGCTTGTTACTGTAGTGATACTGGTTCAACAGACTTTCTGCCTTGGGCAAGGCGCGCTGCACATCGCCGAAGCTGGCGACATCCTCACGCCCGCTCACGCGCACCAACACCTGCCGCAATCCTTCAGCGGCAGCATCTTTCAACGCCGCCTGACCACGCTGGGCGACCGGCACCTGCGCGTTGTAGAGATTTTTGACTACTTCTGCCTGCAGCGGCCCCCAAAATAGGCCCAGCAACACAAGTACGCTTATTTTTTTCATAAACTTTGCGCAAACCAGCAAGTTAGCAAGCGGCCATTGTAGCAAGGCGTGTGCCGCGATACAGCCGCAATCAGCGCCAAATACGTGCTGAATTTGCTGTCCATTCAGGCTAGAATAGCCGCCCTCGAAAACAGGGTGCCCCAGATGACCGATTCCACTCCCTCCTTGAGCTACAAAGACGCCGGTGTTGATATTGACGCAGGTGACGCGCTGGTCGAGCGCATCAAACACGTCGCCAAGAAGACTCGCCGCTCTGAGGTGATGTCCGGCCTGGGCGGATTTGGCGCCCTGTGCCAGATTCCCAGCGGCTACCAGGAACCTGTACTGGTATCCGGAACCGATGGCGTTGGCACCAAACTGCGTCTGGCCATGGACCTGGGCATTCACGACACCATCGGCATTGATCTGGTGGCGATGTGTGTCAACGACCTGCTGGTTACTGGCGCTGAGCCGCTGTTCTTCCTGGATTACTACGCCACCGGCAAGCTCAATGTCGATGTAGCCGCCAAGGTTGTAGAAGGCATTGGCGCCGGCTGCGAGCTGTCCGGTTGCGCGCTGGTAGGTGGTGAAACGGCAGAAATGCCGGGCATGTACCACGGTGAAGATTACGACCTGGCAGGCTTCTGCGTAGGCGTAGTCGAGAAATCCAAAATCATCGACGGCTTTTCAGTGCGCGTGGGTGACAAACTGATTGGCATCCGCTCATCCGGGCCACACTCCAATGGCTATTCCCTGATCCGCAAGATCATTGAGGTCAGCAAGGCCGACCTGAGCCAGGCTTTCGGCGACAGCACACTGGGCGAAACGCTGCTCGCACCAACCCGCATTTACGCCAAGCAGATTCTGCGCCTGGTCAAGGAGTACCCGATCAAGGCGATGGCTCACATCACTGGCGGCGGACTATTGGAAAATGTTCCGCGCGTACTGCCCAAGGGCACCCGCGCCACCATCGACGTAAGCACCTGGCAGCGCCCGGAAGTTTTCAACTGGCTACAGCAGGCCGGCAACGTCACCAGCCGAGAAATGCACCGCACCTTCAACTGCGGTATCGGTTTTGTCCTTTGCGTAGACGCCGCCAACGAGGAAGCTGTCCTGGACATGCTGAAACAGCAGGGTGAAATCGCCAGTGTTATCGGCGAAATCGAAGCCTGCGCGGAGGAAGACGAGCGCGTCGTTCTGCAGGGCCTGTAAATGCCCTGCAAGCTTGTCATTCTCATCTCCGGCAGCGGCTCCAATCTGCAGGCCTTTATCGATGCAGCCGAACAGGGCGAGCTACCCGCTGACATAGCGGCGGTCATTTCCAACCGCCCTGCCGCTGGCGGGCTTGAGCGGGCAGCCCAAGCCGGCATTGCCACTGCGGTGGTCGATCACACCGGCTTTGCAAATCGCGATGATTTCGACGCTGCGTTGCGCGACACTATCGACAGCTTCGCCCCTGACCTGGTCGTCCTGGCGGGCTTTATGCGCATTCTCGGTGCCGACTTTGTTCGCCACTTCCGGGGGCGCATGCTGAACATCCACCCGTCGCTGCTGCCAAAATATCCTGGGCTGCACACCCACCAGCGAGCCATTGATGCCGGCGACACCGAAGCCGGCGCCACGGTACATTTTGTGACCGAAGAACTTGACGGCGGGCCGCCGATTTTGCAGGCTCAGGTACCAGTAAAGGCAGGTGACACTGCGGAACTTCTCGCAGCACGCGTGCTCGAACAGGAACACCGCATCTATCCGCTGGCCGCTCGCTGGTTTGCGGAAGGGCGTCTGACTCTTAATGGCAATCAGGCAGAACTTGATGATAATGCGCTTCCGCCAACAGGCTTTCCTTTTCATTGCGTTACTGCTGACTAGCGGCAGTCTGCTGCTCTCCAGCCTCGCCCATGCCGGCGCCGGCGTACCACTCAAACCCTACCGGGCGACCTATGGCATTGTAAGAGATGGCCTCGCGGCCGAAGTCACCCGCGAGCTTCATCACAGTGGTGAGAATCAATGGACCCTCAAAGATTCCGCGCGAATTCTGTTTGCCCGCTTTAGTGAATCCGTCATCGTAAAATATAACGGCGTTGATGTGGTGCCGCTCGAGTACACGTATCAGCAATCACCGGGCGACCGAAAAGATCAGGTGATTCGCTACGACTGGGGGAAAAAACGCGCCTCATTCTCCCTGGACAGCGGCACTCGACACGCCGACCTGAAAGTGCCGAGCTACGACAAACTTAGCTACCAGATTCAGCTGCGGCTCGACCTACTCGCCGGCCAACTGCAAACGCCCAAGACCTACCATCTGGTCGACCGGGGCCGCCACAAGCAGTATCGGGTGGAAAAAATCGGTGAACAGACCATCAGCGCCGGCAAGCGACAGATTCATACGGTCAAACTGCGGCAGACAACGGCGGGAAAAGACCGGGAAACCTTTATCTGGGTGGCCCCCGATCTCGACTTTCTGATTGTGCGCATGGAACGCAACGAAGATGACGAACAGATTCAGATGCAACTGAAATCCGTCAACCTCGACATTGCCGCTTTCTAGGTTTTCGGCAGCGTGACCCCACGCTGCCCCTGATATTTCCCACCCCGATCCTTGTAGCTAACCTCGCAGACCTCGTCGGATTCGAAAAACAGCATCTGCGCCACACCTTCGTTGGCATAGATTTTCGCCGGCAGGTTGGTGGTATTGGAAAACTCCAACGTCACATGCCCTTCCCACTCCGGCTCGA
>NZ_JBFJTH010000062.1:0-20291 GCF_041625495.1 Litorivivens sp.
ATTTGGCCGGTAGTGGTATTCACACGGCGTGCGTGTGTCCGGGCTTCACCGATACCGAAATGCTGCGCGAGCATTTGGGGCATGATCCCGCGATTCTGGATGCCATTGCTGGCGGTGTTACGCAAGGGCGTTTGATTCAACCCCAGGAGATCGCCAATACGCTGTGGTTTGCAGCGCAGAACCCGGTAATTAATGGCGCTGTTTTACACGCCAATCTGGGGCAGATAGAACACTGATAGGTTGTTTGCCGCAGGGACTTATCGGTCAATAATACCTGGCCTGACGTGCAGGCCGCAGGTCAGGCATTGATGTGTAGATACCGACGCAGGTAATGCACGGCGATATAGAGCGGTATGGTGTCGGCCAGTGCCGCACAAAACTTGAACAGATAGTTGCTGCCCATGAGTAACAGCATTTGCTGCAGGCTCATGGCTCCTGCCAGAAACGCCGCCCCAAAGGTCACGCTAATCACCATAAAAGAATCCACGCCCTGGCTGATTAGCGTGCTGAAATTGTTACGCAGCCAAAGATGCTTGCCGTGGGTGAGTCTTTTCCAGAAATGGTACAGGTGTACGTCGCAGTACTGTGCTGCGACGTACGCCAGCATCGACGCGATGACCGCGCCGGAGGTGGTGGCGTAAATCAGAAAATACAGCTCTACTGAACCCGTAACACTGGCTCCGCTGGGAGTGGTTACCTGCTGGGCCAGCTGCAATATTTGCCAGGGCGGCTGGGTGTCGATTGCCACGGCTGGTAGCCAGTTGCCGATGCTGAGTACGACAATAACAAAGACATTCATGATGAGGCCGACGGTGACCATAAAGTTGGCGCGTCGTTTGCCGTAGAGTTCGCTGACCAGATCTGTGCACAGAAAGGTTAGCGGATAAGGCAGTACGCCCACCGCTAATGCCATGGGCCCCAGTTGCACGAATTTGGTAATGCCGATGATATTCAGCAGGGTCATGGAGCAAAGAAAGAAACCGGCGAGCAGGAGGTAAACTTGCTCGCGGCGACGGCTAATCAGGTCGATATCATCGGTCAGTTGCACGGGTAATATCCGCTTTGTTTATGGGTTTTGTTACTGGGCTTGATTAGGCCGCGCTAATCGGGTTTTTATAGTCCGCTGTAGGTGGCGGATTCCTTATTGATAAAAGCGTTCAGGGCTAGGCCGTGGTCTTCGCTGTAGTGGCAGGCTGCCTGCACGCTGGCACAGTGGTCCAGGAAATCGTTCAGTTCCTGGCGCTGGGCAATTTTCATCAAACGCTTGCTCGCTCTGAGAGCCTGAGGTGGTTGCTTGGCAAAACTCTGAGCCAGAGCCTCGGCTTTTGCCAGCAGTTCGCTGCTGTCTACCAGCTCCAGTAAGAGGCCGAGTTTCATCGCTTCTTCAGCATCGATGAGACGACCGGAAAAGGTGAGTTCAGCTGCGCGTTGATAGCCCACAAGGCGTTGCAGAAACCAAGCCCCACCGTCGCCGGGAATGATGCCGAGATTGATAAAGGTTTCACCAAAGCGGGTGTGTTCGCAGCCAAGGCGAATGTCACACATGCAGGCCAGATCAAATCCGGCGCCAACGGCAGCGCCGTTGACGGCGGCAATCAAAGGAAGTTCGGCATGAAACACGGCGCGGCTCATACGTTGAATGCCGCGGCGGTAACTATCGGAGATCTGCATCGGACTGCCACCGAACATGCCGGTTTTGTCCGCCATCTCTTTTATGTTGCCGCCGGAGCTGAAGCCCTTGCCGGCGCCAGTGATGATCAGGCAATTCAAGTCGCTGTGGTTGGCCCACTCAATGGCGGCACAGATATCGTCAACCAGCGCGGTGCCGGTCAGCGCGTTGCGCACATCGTCGCGTTCAAAAGTCAGCACGGCATAGCGGTCTTCAAGACGCAGGGTGGCATCGGTGAGTTGGGGTAGCGACATGGGTACCTCTGGCTAGTGTGGGTTTGCTTGGGGGTCAGTTTAACGCAATCAGCTGCTTCGGTAATTCGGCGAGCCACTGCTGTTGCGTGCGGCGTGCAGTGTGCGCTTCTTCAAGGCTCACCGCGCGAAAGCTTACTTCAGCACCGGGGGGGAGTTGGGCCAGTTCTGATAGATCGGTGGAGATGACCGTGGCTATTTTCGGGTAGCCGCCGGTGGTAGGGCAGTCGGCCATCAAGATCAGAGGGTGGCCGCTGGCGGGCACCTGAATACACCCGGGCACCACCGGATCTGACACGATATTGCCATCGCCGATATATTCAATGCGGTGACCGGTCAACCGGTAGCCAACACTGTCGGAATCTTTGTCGATACGGAAGGCCGCGCTTTCTAAAAATGTGGAAATGCCGTCGTCAGTAAAGCGGTCGGCCTGTGGCCCAAGAATGACACGAAACAGCCGCCGGGACTTTGGAAACGCGGAATAGGGCAGCGATAGCTCGGTTCGTTTCGGTGCCTCTTTTGTCACGCATTCGAGCTCCTGGCCACCTTCCAGTGCGGCACCATCAATGCCACCCAGCGCGGAGCGGGTGTGGGTTGCGCAGCTTCCCAGCACTGGCTCGAGCACAAATCCGCCCTCTACAGCGAGATACCCACGTATGCGCTTGCGTGCACCGCCGATACTGAGGATGTCACCTTTGCGCAGATGCAGGCTGGTAGACATGGGAGCAGGCATGCCGTTGAGGGCAAACTGAAAGTCGCCACCGTGAAAGGCGCAGCGAAGTGATTCGCTGGTAACGCGAAAGTCGGCACCGCCCACACTGAATTCGATGCAGGGGGTATTGAACGGGTTGCCTACCAGGCAGTTGGCAACCTGCAGTGCAACCGGGTCCATCGCACCGCTGCGAGTTACACCATAGCGGCGGTAGCCGACCCGTCCAAGATCCTGAATAGTTGTGCCGGCAGTGGCCTGCAGTACCAGAAGTCCGTGTGTCATGCGGGTTCCCCCATCGCAACGCGTTCGGCAACCCAGTCGCCTTTCTCCACGGCTTTGGTCATTCGTTTGAATTCATGAGTATTGACCGGATGAAACTGTACTTCGTCGCCCGCAGTAATTAGAAAGGGCGGATCACGATCCGGTGCGTAGGTCGCAACCGGCGTCTGCCCGAGCAATTGCCAGCCACTGGGCATCGCCACGCCGGCAATCAGCGCTTGCATGCCGCCAACGGAAATACTGCCTGAGGGTGTGTGCAGGCGCGGGTTCTCCCGGCGTGGTGTGTGCAGTTGCTCGGGCAGGCCGCCGAGATAAGTATAGCCGGGAGCAAAACCGATCATGTAGACACGGTAGCGGGGTTTGCTGTGTAAGCGGATGATTTCGGCGGTGGTCAGGTGGTGGTATTCGGCGACGAAGTCTAAATCGACACCGTGTTTGCCACCATAGCAGACTGGAATCTGCCACAGCCAGCTTTCCCGTGACATAGACAGCTCGTTCAGTTGAATGGTGCTGACGGTTTCTTGCAGAGCTGCAAACGACACAACGTCCGGATTATAGTGCAGTAGCAATGATGCATACGCCGGAGTGGTTTCCACCACGCCGTTTATCGCCAGCTTGCGAATATGGGATTCCAGTTGTAGTACCGCTTCATTGATTGCAGGATCAATGCCGCTGCCAAGCTCTATCAGCATAGCGTCGTCGCCAACCGGAGAGTAACAGGGGGTGGTATAGCGTTGTGCTGTCTGACTCATGATTCAGGGGGCTCCTTGCCCGCATGTAGCGTATTCAATGCTCGACAAACGGGCGCACCTTTGCGCCACTATCTTCGAGCACCTTGCGGATTTTTTCTGCCAGCGACAGGGCGTTTGGTGTATCGCCATGCACGCAGATTGAATCAAAGGCAATTGGGATTTCCCGCTTCGTATACGTCACCAATATTCCGCGATCCAGTGCCGTTAACAGCCGTTGGACGATTTCCTTTTCATCGTGCAGCACGCTGTCCGGCTTAGAGCGCGCCACCAGTTGGCCGTTATCATCATACGCCCGGTCGGCGAAAAACTGGGTGACCACCGGCCGATGGCGTTGCTGTGCGATACGCTGGGCTGCCGAGTTTGTCAGCGTCATCAGCGCCAGCGGTCGCTGTGCCATCGCATCCAGTAGCAGGGTGGCCGCCTTTTCGTCGGCATCGGTCAGGTTGCCAAGGGCGCCGTGCGCACGCACATGACTCAGTGGATAGTTAATCGCGTCCGCCATTTCTGCCAGGGACTCAATTTGTTGCTGCACCAGGCTGACCATGGCGTGATCAGAAAGACTATGCGGTCTGCGGCCAAAGCCTTCTCTGTCTTGATAGCCAGGGTGTGCGCCAGCGGCGACGCCTCGCTGTTTGGCGAGCATCAGGGTGTGTTGCATGGTTTGCGGGTCGCCGGCGTGGGCACCGCAGGCTATATTGGCGCTGGTTACAATGTTCAGCAGTTCGGCGTCAGACCCCATGCCTTCGCCGAGGTCGCAATTGATATCAATAATACTTGTCACGTCGGATAAGCAGAGACTGCCAAGTTCAGGGAATTTATGAAAATTTACCATAGCTGACGCGTCCACCCCACCGTTTGTACCGAAGAATTTCTACCAAGCGTTGATCGGACGCTGTACAACTAGCGTATAACCGAGCAGTTTCACCCTATCCAGAGTTTCCGCTGGGGCCTCGCGCCCCTCTTTTTCATTATCAATGCCTTCTGTCTACACTGTTAGCACGAGCAGACAGGGTTAAGTTTGTTGCGGGGGTAGTGATGGGCAGTGTTGCAATTGTTTCTCATGAAGCGTGTCTCGATCACAGCATGGGTTCCCAGCATCCAGAGGCACCGGCACGGTTGCGCGCCATTGTGAATCATCTAAAGGGCAGCGAGCTGGGCGATAGCCTGCGCTGGGAGCAACCTCCTGCGTCGCTGCGTGCACCGGTGCGAGCGCTGTGGTCGCAGGTGCATTCCCCCTCGCTAGTGCACACATTAACAGAGAGTGTGCCATCGCACGGCTTGACGTGGCTGGACGCGGACACCGCCCTATGCTGCGACACACTCAAGGCGGCGGAGTATGCTGGTGCAGCGGTATTACACGCAGTTGATCTGGTGTCTGCAGGCACTGTGGGCGCTGGGTTCTGCGCAGTTCGCCCACCGGGGCATCACGCCGAATATGACTCCGCCATGGGCTTTTGTTTTATTAACAATGCAGCACTAGCAGCTGCCTACCTGCGTGAACGCTATGCCGTGCAGCGTATCGCTATCTTGGATTTTGACGTACATCATGGCAATGGCACCTTTGATATCTTTTGTAACGACCCGGATACGCTGGTGTGTTCGAGCTATCAGCACCCATTTTATCCCGGGCGGCGGCTTGATTTGGATGCTGGCAATCTGATCTATACCCCGCTGGAGGCGGGTACTCGTGGAGCGGTAGCCCTGCGTGAAATGGAGCGGGTGTGGCTGCCGGCCCTTGCGGCCCATCGGCCGCAGTGGATTATCTTTTCGGCCGGCTTTGATGCGCACAAGGATGATCCCTTGGGTGGTTTGCACTGGGATAGCCAGGATTTTGGCGAGTTGACGCGGCTTCTATTGGGTTTTACAGGAGAGCCAAAGTGTCAGGTGCTTTCATTGCTTGAGGGGGGCTATAACCAAGCGGTACTTGGCGAGAGCGTTGAGTCGCATCTGGTCGCGTTGGCTGATGTTTGCGCAAGCACCTGAGTTTGCGGCTAAACTTACTCAGTACAATCACGGATTACGAAAATTGATAGGTCGACACACACTGTGTCAAACCGTCTGACATTAGGTCGAAAACGTTGCTGTCAAATAGCTCGCGGTGCTGCCGTAAAACTCTTGTGCCCGATCTGGGTAAGTCGTCGTTCCGGAAAGGTCTAATCTGCTCAGTGATAGGTTTTTCTGTTTTGTCGCCATTGCCTGTGACGGCAGGACATCACCTGATAGCAAGTGGGGCATCTTTGGATGCGCTTGCCGAGCTTTCCCTTGAAAAGCTCATGGAAATCGATGTCTTTTCTGTGAGTAAATCCAGTGAGCCGTGGCGTAAAGCAGCGGCTGCAATTCATGTGCTTACCGGCGACGACATCCTTCGCTCCGGAGTCACCAGTTTGCCTGACGCTTTGCGGTTGATACCGGGCGTGACCGTCGCGCAGATCAATGCTCACACCTGGGCGGTGACTGCTCGTGGATTCAATTCAACTCTGGCTGACAAGCTGGAAGTGTTGATGGATGGTCGCAGTCTTTACACACCGTTGTTTTCAGGCGTGTATTGGCAGAAGCACAACGTACCGCTGACGGATATTGAGCGCATAGAAGTTATTCGTGGTCCGGGTGCCGCGCTGTGGGGTGCCAATGCGGTGAACGGTGTTATCAATATCGTGACCAAATCAGCAAACGACACCATTGGCCATTCATTGACCGCGACGATGGCGAATACCGGTGATAGCACGACCTCAGTGCGCGGTGGTTACGCCTTGGAAAACGGTGCTGTCCGCGGTTATGTTCGCACTGATAAGGTAGACGATTATCGCGAGCGAACAGGTGTGGTGGCCGATGATTCCTATCGGTCGTCACGGGCCGGCTTTCGTGCTGACTTTAACATTGTCGGTGAATCGACACTGGCGTTGTGGGGGGAGACCTACCGCGATAGAGTTGATCGGGTGGGGGGGCGTGACGAAGAGCAAGCAAACGATTTCCTGATGGCGCGGTATGCGTTGGCAGAGCAGGGGCGGGAGCGATATGAAATCAGTGCCTTTATAGAAAAGAGCGAATACGATATTCCCGGACTCTTTACCGAGCAGCGTGAAACCTTTGAAACCGAGGCCAGAGGCTATTTTTATCCGGGCGAACGGCATGTACTGGTGGTCGGCGGCGGCTACCAAGTTACCCGCGACGATATCGACTCACCGAATCTGAATTCGCTGGGGTTTGTGCCTGCCGAGGCCACCGATGAAACGCTGGATATCTATATTCAGGATACCTACGATCTCATTGCGGAGCGACTCAAGCTGACAGCGGGCGTTAAAGCAGAGCGTAATGACTATTCAGGCTTGGAGGTTCAGCCTTCGCTGCGCATGGCTTGGACCCCCGATTCCGACACGACCTGGTGGGCGGCGGTATCACGTGCTGTGCGTATTCCTACGCGATTAGATGAAGACTTTGTCATTTACGCGCCCGCGCCCGCGCCTGCTGGCATAGCCATCATTCGCGGTAGTGACGAATTTGACGCTGAAGAACTCGTCGCGTGGGAATTTGGTTACAGAAAGAGCTTTTCTGTGCGAAGTAATATTGATATTGCTGTGTTTTATAACGAATACGACAAATTACGAGGTGTTGATAGCGCTTCGTTCCCGGCGTTAATTTCCAATGAAGGTGAAGGGCACAGTAGCGGCGTCGAAGTCGTCTACAACTGGCAACCCCACGAACAATTGCTGGCACAGGCGGCGTATAGCTATAACCATATCGATTTTGAGGCAGAACGTGGCAGCACTGACACCAGTATCGCCAATGCCAACCGCAATGATCCCCGTCATCAGGGGCTGCTACGCGTGAGTTGGGCCATCTCACCGACTTGGAACCTGGATGTGCGGTACCGTAACGTCAGTCATCTCCCTGATTTGGCGATTGACGGCTACGATGCAATTGATGCAAGCCTGCAGTGGCAGGCAAGTCCGGATTTATCACTTGGTCTGACTGGACGCAATCTATTTGATGGTCAGCATGCCGAGTTCGCAGCGGATAATCGAATTGTAGAAATACCACGCAGTATCCAGTTTCAGGCGACATGGAATTTTTGATGAGATGCTATAGTTGCCTACACAGAATGTTCAAGAGACGGCGCATGCTCGGTGTGCTGGTCGTCTTGCTGCTGGCCGGTCAACCTGCCCATTCGGAAGATATGGTTATTGGCGTGAAGGCGGCGTTTTTGTACAACTTCACCAAATTCATACAGTGGCCGGCCGTATCGTTTGACGCAGACAGCGATAGCCTCAATCTTTGTGTTACCGCAGATTTACAAGATGCCAATGTTGTGCGGCAGGTGGTGAGAGGCAAGAGTACGCAAAACAGGGCGATCGACTTTTACTATGTGACGGACCGTCGCGCATTGGCGCAGTGTCATTTGTGGTACGTCAGTAAGGAGGCTGCGCAGCGCAACCCAGATTGGTTTGACGAGGCTCGCCAGTATCCCCTGGTGGTAGTGGGTGAGGGTGATCGGTTTATTGACGAAAACGGCATGATTGGCTTGATGATTGTCGACGGCCGTATACGTTTCGCGGTTAATGAGCGACGGGCAAGCACCTCAAGCATTCACATCAGTAGCAAGTTGTTATCGCTCGCGCAACGGGTTGTGAGGTGACACTGTGCGAGTGTTAGATCGTCTCAGTGTATTGCCCATAAGCCGAAAAATTCTATTGGCCATTATTGTTACTAGCATGGTCGTTGTGGTGTTGATTACGTCAGTGAATGTTGTTTATGGCTGGTTTGATCTCAAGGCGCGCGCAAAGAATGAATTGTCGGCCACTGCCAGTATTTTTGCCAATAACGTATCGGCGGCCTTGACGTTCCGCGACGAACTTGCTGCTGAGCAGTTGCTGGAATCGCTTAAAGCGATGCCGCAGTTGGACCAAGCCTGTATTTACGAGCGCGCCGAATTGAACTTTCCTCTTTTTGCACAGTATCGTGCTTTAAATCCTTCCAATCCGTGCCCTCCGGTACTGGATAAGGTGCCTGAGCAAATGCCTGGATATATTCTCGAGACCCAAGAGGTCGTAGCCGGTGACGAGCGCGTGGGATACGTCTTTCTAAGCCGTTCAACGGCCGACCTGTCGGCGGCAATGCGTACCACCAGTACA
Source organism: Litorivivens sp. (assembly GCF_041625495.1). GTDB lineage: Bacteria > Pseudomonadota > Gammaproteobacteria > Pseudomonadales > Spongiibacteraceae > Litorivivens. Next base: position 8,793 of record NZ_JBFJTH010000062.1, read on the forward strand.
ATATCTCTGGGCATGGTTGTAGTTAGTTGCTTTATCGCTGTGGTGTTTTCCACGTTTTTTCGTCGCTTGATTGAAGATCCCATACATCGTCTTGTCGCAGTTACCCGGGAGGTGTCGTCTGGCGGCGATTTTGGCATTCGAGCTGAGAAATTCGCTGGCGATGAGATCGGCACGCTCTTTGACAGTTTCAATGCCATGCTTGAACAGATTCAGACTCGAGATGATGATCTGAAAAAAGCCCGTCTAGAGCTCGAGCAGCGGGTGGCTGAAACCGAGCAGGCCAATGCGACATTGAACGCGACCTTGACGCGGTTGAAGGAAACACAGGATCAATTGGTTCACCAGGAAAAAATGGCGTCGCTGGGTAGTCTGGTGGCTGGTGTCGCTCATGAAATAAACACCCCGATCGGTGTCGGCGTGACTGCAGCCTCGACCCTGCAGGGTGCAACCGAGGAAACGTCTGCGGCCTATGAGAATGGCAAGCTCACGGACAGCGGATTACGCAAGTTTATGGGCACAGCGACGCAATCAGCCAGCATTTTGCTAACTAACCTCAACCGCGCTGCGAGTCTGATTCAGAGTTTTAAACAAGTAGCGGTCGATCAGACCAGCAGTGAAGTACGAACTTTCAACCTGAGAGACTATCTCGACGAGGTCTTTCTGAGTTTGCGGCCGAAGCTCAAGAAGACTCACCTTGAGGTCTCGTTGAATGTGCCCGAAGAGCTCAATTTATATAGCTATCCGGGGGCGTTATCTCAAATCGTCACCAACTTTGTCATGAATTCACTGGTTCATGGCTATCCGGATAGCACGTCAGGTGAATTGTCTGTAGTGGTGGAAGATCTGGGTGAAGAAATTATTCTGCACTATCGTGATGATGGTGTCGGTATCAATACTACGGATCTGCAACGCGTATTCGACCCGTTTTTTACCACGCGGCGTGGCGCCGGCGGCAGCGGGCTGGGTATGCATATCGTTTACAATCTTGTCACCCAGCAGTTGAACGGCATTATCAAATTGGAGAGTGAGCCCGGTAAGGGCGTTCACGCCATGATACGCATGCCGAAAACGGTATCTGTGAAGGAGGCTGCTGTATGAGTAGTAGCGATGCACTCCGACTGGCCAGTGATGACCGGGGTAGGGACGGAGATGTGCCAACTCGACCCTGGCATCTTCTGGTCGTAGATGATGATGAGGAAATCCACACAGTTACGCGTTTGGCAATGCATGGTTTCGAATGCTGCGGGCGTCCGCTGGAGATCCATTCGGCTTACAGCGGCGCGGAGGCGATTGACATGCTTCGGCAACGCGATGACATTGCGCTGATCCTCCTGGATGTTGTCATGGAGACAGAAACCGCCGGACTGGATTGTGTCCACAAGATCCGCAATGAGCTTGGCAATCAGTTTGTGCGAATCGTATTGCGCACTGGGCAACCGGGACAGGCGCCCGAATACAAGGTCATTACTGAATACGATATCAATGACTACAAGGAAAAGACCGAACTTACCCGCCAAAAGCTTTTTACCTGCGTCTACACCAGCTTGACCAGTTATCGCGATCTGGTTGCGCTGGACCGCAATCGCAAGGGCCTTGTCAAGGTCATAGACTCATCGGCAGATCTGTTTGACCGCGATACCTTCGACGGCTTTGCTCAAGGTGTCATAGAGCAGTTGGCTGCCTTGCTTTATCTTGAGCAGGATTTTCTGGTCTTAAGTAGCTCGGGGCTGGCACTTGAAAAGCCCAATGGTCACATTCAGGTGGTAGCATCGACCGGACAGTTCGCGGGTGTTCAGGATGAAGTCGATCTGGACGACAAACATCCGCTGGTTCGACAGCGGATTGAAGACGCGATGAAGAATGAATATGAACAGGTATTTGGTGCCGATTATTTTGTAGCCTGTTATAACGCCGATGGGGCGGCACGGAATATCTTGTATATTACCGGCGAGCACCCCATCGATACTGCCGATCGCACGATTGTAGAGTTATTCGCGCGCAATGTTGCTATTGCACACCATAAATTGCTTTTAATAGAGCGCTATCAGGAACTTCTCAATGAATGATTTACTGCGTCTAGCGCCTGAGTCAGACGTTGTTCCTCAGTCGCCGGATGCGGAGCCCTGGAAAGTTCTGGTAGTCGACGATGAAGACGAAGTTCACCGTATAACCTACCTTGCCTTGTCAGATTTCTCCGTGGCGGATAGAAAGCTCGAATTTATCAGTGCGTATTCGGCCGCGCAGGCGCGTGAGAAAATCGTGGAGCACACGGACATCGCGCTTATTCTGCTCGATGTGGTGATGGAAACGGATGATGCCGGGCTTCAGTTTGCGCGGTTTGTTAGGCAGGAACTGGGAAACAGCTTTGTACGTATTATACTGCGCACAGGGCAACCGGGCATGGCGCCTGAACGTCAGGTTTTGAAAGTATATGACATCAACGACTATCGAGCGAAGACGGAGCTTACCCAAGATCGCTTGTACTCAGTGGTATATACAGCACTGGCCTCGTATCGGGACATGATGGCGCTGGCACGCAGCAGACAGCAACTGGTTGGTGTCGTCGGCGAGCTGGAAACCCTGTCTGAAATTACTTCATCGCGTTATCTCAGAGCAGCGGCTGAGCTGGTGGCTCTGTCGCAGAATCTGGCGCAGGAACTGGATGCGCAGCTGTCGACGTCGCAGCGCGAACAGACGAAAACGCTGGTTGATAAGGCTCTTGACCTGCATCAAAACATTCACGAACTCGCGCGGTACGTGCAAAGCGGAAAATACAACGAGTTGCGCACACCACTTTCTTTGCGCGATGTTTTTGAACAGGTTTGTAAAAGCTTTTCCAGTGAACTGGAAGAGATTGGCGCGGAGATAACGGCAACACCGCTGCCGACGGTTGTCGGATCTCGGCGGCAGCTCAAGCAATTGTTTCACCACCTTCTGTCTAATGCCATTAAGTTTCGAAGCAACCGGCCTTTACAGGTTGATGTGAGTGCGGTGCGCGATCACGATGTGTGGCGCATCACTTTCGCTGACAACGGCGCTGGCATGCACGAGGCTGAGAGCAGTCAGGTGTTCTCCCTGTTCAAACGTGACAATTGCAAGAGTATACCGGCAGGCAGTGGTATTGGTCTGAATATCTGCCGCAAGATCGTGCGCTGGCACGGTGGCGACATCACCGTCGACAGTGAGCACGGTGTTGGTACATCTGTCAGGCTGACACTGCCTGTGGTTGCGTAAATGAATAAAGCGATGAACGCAGGGGAAGTTCAGCGAACTGCGTTTTTTGCGCAACTGGACCGCATTCTACGTGCCACAACGTTCGGAACAAAAACGCACTGTGTCATCGTGCTGGATATAGATCGCTTTCGTTTGGTCAACCAGGTATACGGTGAGCGGGGCGGCGCCCGGTGTTTGCATCACGTCTGGCAGGTGTTGACCTCACAGCTGTTGGAGGGAGACACCCTGTATTATCTGGGGGAAGATGCGTTTGCAATACTGTGCCCCTATCGATCTGCCGGTGAAATAATTACGTTTGCGCAGTCTTTGCTGACGGCGGTGGCAAAAAAAACGTGGCAGTGTGATCAGGTATCAGTGCCGCTAACATTATCGGCGGGAATTGCCCAGTCAGAGGATTCCGATAAGCGCGGCGATACTGTTTTTGCCCGAGCAGAATATGCCCTTTATCGTGCAAAGGCCATGGGCGGCAATGAGGTTGAAAGCCAGCTCTCCGCTGTGGATGGTGGCGAGGAGGAGAGCGCGTCACTCTGGCCAGAACGTTTTCACCATGCTTTTCTGCATGATGGTTTCCAGGTTGATATCGATTCGCTGGAAATGGCCGGTGACAATCCGTTTTACATGGCTCGAACTTTTCTGATGGTGGGCAAACAGCGCGTTGCCCTAGACACAATTCGCGACGATATTCGAGCCATGGACTTGCTACTATCTGTTGATCGCTGGGTTCTATATAAATTGTTTGAGAATCCAGTGGCTAATGTTAGTGGTGATGTTCGCGCCAATGTGATTCTACCCGTGAGTGCTGCATCGGTGCAGGCGCGTCAATTTATCATAAATCTGGAGCGGCAGTTGAGGTCAACAGGTTTTCCGCCCCAGCGGCTCTGGCTGGCCGTGTCTGAATTGGATTTCCTAGTGTCTACAGCTCAACTCGATCTTTTTTTGACGCAAGTCACCGCGCTGGGATGCCGCACCCTGTTGACAGATTTTGGCTGCGGGACCGGCAGTCTGGTTGCACTGTTTGACCATACCGTAGAGGCAATCAGTCCTTTCCCCGCGCTCGCCCAGCGCTCTTCCGAGGAGGTTGAGAGTGTCGTGACGGCGCTAAAGCTACTGTGCCAGCGCAACGGAAAGCTATTGTTCGATACACCGCTATAAGATGTGTCGCGGTCAGGCGGCTGCCAATGCCTGTCGTTGTTCTGCCCTTAGCGCGTAGAGCATGGTTTCGGCATCAGTAATGCGTTTCACCCGCTGCAGTAGGTCAGCAGCTTCCTGGTAGTGCAATTTCAGGTAGGCCAACCATTGTTTCAGCGGCGAGCAGGCGTGTCGAGGAACGCATTCGAGCTGGAGTTCACGCTGAAATCGTATCAGTTTTTCTACTGTGTCATGCCAGTGCATGGCGCTTGTTACATGCCCTTTCAACAGGCTGGCTAGCCCGGGCTGGGCCAGCAGTCCGCGGCCGATCATCACATCGTCACAACCGCTCACCGTTCGACAGCGGTGGTAATCCTGTTCTGACCAGATTTCGCCATTGGCAACAATAGGAATGCCTACGTGTTCCCGCACGGTGGCTATGGCGCCCCAGTGTGCGGGCGGTTTGTAGCCTTGGGCTTTGGTGCGGGCATGGATGATCAGTTCGCTGGCGCCCGCCTGAGTAACCGCATGAGCAACATCCAGAAGCGGGGAACTGTCTTCATAGCCGAGCCTGATTTTAACGGTTAGTGGTATCGACTGCGGCAGACTGCTGCGAATGGTGGCGACAATGTCATGGATCAGCATTGGCTCATCGAGAAGGATTGAGCCGCCTCGGTGTTTGTTAACTGTTTTTGCCGGACAGCCGAAATTCAGGTCAATGCCGGCAGCCCCCAGTTGTGCTGCACGCGCAGCATTGTCGGCCATACAGTTGGCTTCACTGCCCAATAGCTGCAGATACACTGGTGTTCCCGCAGGTGTTGTGCTGCCGTGGTGTAGTTCCGGACAGTAGCGATAGAACACCCGCGGTGGCAGCAATTGCCGGGTAACGCGCACAAACTCGGTGACGCATCGGTCTATCCCGCCGACCTCTGTCAGCAGGGCGCGCATACGGGCGTTGACGACGCCTTCCATGGGAGCGAGATAGATTTTCATGGCTTGTAGGGGATATCTGGAGTGGTAGTTTGCAGGGTTTCAGGGCGCGCAGTATAGCCCGATGGCTGGCTTGAACAAAACCCGCGTAAATAGTGTCAGTTGCCGCTCCAAGTTGTTCTCGGTAGAGTGAGTTGTCAAAGGCGATAATCCAATATTGGTCTTCGGGTAGGTATCTGAAGCAGGGAGTGGGGCTGTGGCGACAAGTCTATTGGCCGGCGGGCTGGAACTGATGGTATTTGGTATGGGCACAGTATTTGTGTTCCTGACAGTTCTGGTTCTGGTGACAGCGACCATGTCGCGGCTGGTGCAGCATTTCAGCCCTGAGCATGCTCCGCCCAATACGCCGTCGCCAGAGCCTTCCCCGGAAACACTTGCAGTTATTTCAGCGGCGATCCATAAGCATCGTCAGGTACAACGTTCTTCTCATTGATCAGGGATTTTCCTCATGACAGTGAATAAACGCCCCCTGGGTATTACCGACGTGGTATTGCGTGACGCCCATCAATCACTTCTGGCTACCCGCTTTCGGCTGGATGACATGCTGCCCATCGCAGAAAAACTCGATCAGGTTGGCTATTGGTCTCTGGAATCATGGGGTGGCGCCACCTTTGATGCCTGTATCCGCTATCTTGGCGAAGACCCCTGGGAGCGCATCCGGGAGCTGAAAAAGGCGATGCCCAATACGCCGCAGCAGATGCTGTTTCGTGGGCAAAATATTCTTGGGTATCGCCACTATGCCGACGATGTGGTGTCGCGATTTGTGGATCGGGCTGCCGACAATGGTGTCGATGTATTCCGCGTGTTTGATGCCATGAATGACCCGCGTAATCTGGAGACCGCACTGACCGCAGTGCGCAAAGTTGGCAAGCACGCCCAAGGTACCATTGCCTACACCCTGAGCCCGGTACACACCATTGAGAGCTGGGTAGCGCTGGCCAAAACGATCGCATCGATGGGGGCGGACTCTATCGCCATTAAGGATATGGCGGGTTTGCTCAAACCCTCTATGGCCTACGAACTGGTTTACCGCCTTAAGAAGGAATTGAAGGTGCCGGTGCATCTGCATTGTCATGCAACCACCGGCCTGTCGACCGCAACCGCCCTGAAAGCGATAGAAGCGGGCATTGATAATATCGACACCTCAATATCATCAATGAGCATGACCTACGGACATTCGCCTACGGAGTCCGTGGTGGCCATGCTGCAGGAAACAGATCGTGATACGGGCCTGGATTTGCATTTGCTGGAGGAAATTGCAGCGTATTTTCGTACGGTGCGCAAAAAGTACGCCAAATTCGAAGGTTCACTGCGCGGTGTCGATTCGCGGATACTGGTCGCTCAGGTTCCGGGCGGTATGCTGACAAACATGGAGAATCAGTTGCGTGAGCAGGGTGCTGCCGAGCGATTGGATGAGGTGTTACAGGAAATTCCTGCGGTGCGCGAAGATCTGGGATATATCCCTTTGGTGACCCCCACCTCACAGATTGTCGGCACTCAGGCCGTTATCAATGTGCTAACCGGTGAGCGTTATAAGTCTATCTCAAAAGAAACCGCCGGCGTGCTTAAGGGAGAGTACGGTGCTACACCTGCACCCGTGAACAAGGCCCTGCAGGCGGAAGTGCTTGGGGGGGCGGAGCCGGTAACTTGTCGACCAGCAGATTTGCTGGCACCCGAAGTGGAAAAGCTTACGTTAGAACTGCGGGCACTGGCAAAGGAAAAATCGATTCGTCTGGAACAGGGTGAGCGTGAAATTGATGATGTGCTGACCTACGCGCTATTCCCACAGATTGGCCTGAAATTTCTGCAAAATCGCGGTAACCCCGAGGCCTTTGAGCCGGCACCAGATGCCCAAAAAAACGAGCCTGATAAACCTGCGGTGAAGCCGGCGTCTGAGCCGGGGGTGTATACGGTAACGGTCTCGGGCAAGCGTTATGTGGTGGAAGTGGAAGAAGGTGGCGAAGTCAGTGCGGTCTCCGCCGCAAGCAATACCCAACCACCGCCTGTGGCCGGGGGCGCCCCTATCAATGCGCCGTTGGCGGGCAATATATTTAAAGTGAATGTCGGAGCCGGTGACCGAGTAACAGAAGGCGATGTGTTAATAATTCTGGAAGCCATGAAGATGGAGACAGAAGTGCGCGCACCGCGCTCAGGTATTGTAGCGGCTGTCAAAGTAAGTGTTGGTGACAGTGTTTCGGTTGGCGATGTGCTGCTGGACCTGAGCTGATATGGATAACCTGTTGCGACTCTGGCTCGACTCCGGGCTGGCTAACATGACGCTGGGGCAGGCGGTGATGATCGCGATCTGCCTGCTTCTACTGTATTTGGCTATCAATCGTGGCTTTGAACCCCTGCTATTGGTGCCTATTGGTTTTGGTGGCGTTCTCGCTAATATTCCGGCGGCGGGGCTGGCCTACTCAGCGCTGGAAAATGCGGTGTGGGCTGCTGATCCGCAGATGCTGGCGGCACTGGCTGAGCTGCTGCAGGTGCACGATATTGGTGGCAAATCCTTGCTCAATGCCTGGGCTAGTGCGGACTATGCCGTGAAGCAGGCAGCCACCCAGCTCGCTCTGGATGCCGGCTACCATAATGGCATGCTCTACAACTTCTACGAGGTGGCTATCGGCAGCAGTGCAGCTCCGTTGATTATCTTTATGGGGGTGGGAGCGATGACAGATTTCGGGCCCCTGTTAGCCAATCCGAAGACGCTGTTTCTGGGGGCTGCAGCGCAGTTTGGTATTTTTGCGACGGTATTGGGTGCGGTTGGATTAAGTGCTCTTGGCTGGATGGACTTTTCACTGGCCGATGCAGCTGCCATTGGCATTATCGGTGGAGCCGATGGCCCGACTGCCATATATGTTGCCAGTATGCTGGCGCCGGACCTGCTCGGTGCAATCGCTGTTGCGGCTTATTCTTATATGGCGCTGGTGCCGCTGATTCAACCGCCCATTGTCAGGGCCTTGACCACCCTTGAAGAACGCAAAATCGAGATGGTACAGCTGCGCACGGTGAGTAAGCGGGAGAAAATTTTCTTCCCGCTGTTGCTCCTGTTGTTGGTGGCCATGCTGTTGCCGGATGCAGCGCCGTTGTTGGGTATGTTCTGTTTTGGCAACCTGATGCGTGAATGTTCCGTGGTGGATCGTTTGTCCGATACCGCTCAGAATGCGCTGATCAATATCACAACGATTTTTCTCGGGCTATCAGTAGGCTCCAAGTTAAGTGCTGATAAGTTTCTGGATTTAAATACGCTGGGTATTCTGCTGTTGGGCGTGATCGCGTTCTGTATTGGTACTGCGGCAGGGGTGCTAATGGCAAAATTAATGAATGCGCTCAGTAAAGAGCCGATAAACCCACTGATCGGTTCGGCCGGGGTGTCGGCGGTACCGATGGCTGCCAGGGTGTCCAATAAAATGGGGCTCGAGGCAAACCCGCATAATTTCCTGCTGATGCATGCCATGGGCCCCAATGTCGCTGGGGTTATCGGCTCAGCGGTGGCAGCAGGGGTCATGATAACCCTGGTGGGTGGCTAACTACCGCTGGCGGCGTAAGACATTTACACTGCCAGTGGCAGGACAGTAGCTGGAGTGAAAGTAGATTGAGTAGTCGGCAGCATGTGGCGCTGGCAGTTATTTGGCTGGCCATTCTCAGCGGCAGTCTGGTGGCTTCGTTTGAACGCACGGAGCAGCGTGGCAGTACCCTGTCGCCGGGCGGCGCGCCGCTAACGGAGACTGACGACGCGTTTTTCGCCGACGATGCGGATTTCACGTTTATGGATGACACAGCTGGCCAGGACGCCATTGCCCCGCAATTGTTGGGTATTGATGAGCATGACGAGCAGCCGCGCGCGCGTATTCGCGAAGGCCGGCAGCTAGCGGTCTTTGATGCAGGCGATGTGCTGCCGCAGAGCCAGGCGCGGGTAACGGCGATTTTGGACAACGCGGTGTTGATCAATAGCGATGGCGCCTATCATCTGCTGTGCTGTGTGCAGCCTTCCGGTCAAAAGCGCGAGGCAGTTGTGCCTGGAACCACCTTGGTGGATCTGCGGCGTAATCGGGAGGTCACGCAGGTGGCGCGCGCTTACCACTCACGACTTTACATCAATCCCCTGTCACTCATGGGGCGGGTAAAGGTTGTGCAGGCTACAATCTCCGGAAGGCTTGCTTACAAAGTTTACCCTGGCACGGATAAGCGCGCTTTTGCGCTATTTGGCCTGCGCCCGGGCGATGAGTTGATTGGTGTCAATGGTGTAGCACTGGCGTCCGGCAAGGCAGTGCCGGTATTGTATGAACAATTGGCGGCGGCTTCCCATATTGCGCTGACTGTACAGCGCGGCGGTGAAATGCTTGTCGTACTGCTTTCCCTTAACACCTCGGTTTGAGAAGAAGATGAAAAATACTATGTATGTTGAACGCCAGTGGGGTGGCGCCCTGGTTTATGTGTTGGCGTTTGTGGTTCTTTTGATTGCTGCAGGAACATTTCTGTATCAGCGCTATGTTGCGCCTCAGGTTGGTGATGTTCGTGTGGTATTGAATGCCATCACCGGTTCTGGCATCGATACACCGGAGGAGTCGTTACTTCGCGCAACCCTTGATGTGGATTCTCGGCTGGAAGTCACCATCTTTGCAGCCGACCTGCCCAATGCGCGCTGGTTGGCAGTCTCTGAGCGCAACGACGTACTGGTTTCGCGGCCGCGTAAGGGTGATATTGTGCTGTTGCAGGCCGATGCCGACGGTGACGGTCGCGCGGAGGGCCGTGTCACACTGGTCGATGGCCTGAACATGCCCCACGGTATCGCGCTGATCGACAACTGGCTGTATATCGCTGAGCAGGATGCGATTGGACGTATCCGTTTTGATCAGGCCAACGGTGTCACGGTTGGGCCTTTCCAGCGGGTGCTCAGTGGCCTGCCCGGCGGCGGTAACCATTGGGCCAAAAGTATCGCGCAGGGGCCGGATGGCTGGCTGTATTTCAATGTGGGCTCATCTTGCAATGTCTGCATTGAGGCTGACACACGCCGGGGTACCTTGATGCGCATGGAGCCAGACGGCAGCAATGCCGAGATCTACGCAACAGGCCTTCGCAACGCTACAGGGTTCGACTGGGCGCCATGGAATAAAGCACTTTATGCGGCTGATATCAGTCGTGATCTACTGGGTGATGATTACCCGGTGGATGAGCTGAATCTGGTGGTTGAAAATGGCTTTTACGGTTGGCCCTATGTGAATGCTTACGGTGACCCAGATCCGGACTACGGTCAGCAGCTGCCGGCAGGCCTTGACCCGAAAGACCCACTGCTGGGGATTCCCGCCCATACCACGCCTCTGGGCCTGCATTTTGTGAAGCATGAAACACTGCGCAAGGCGTTTCCGCGCTCTGCGCTGATGGCTCTGCACGGTTCCTGGAATCGCTCGGAACTGGACGGCTACCGGCTGGAGCAGGTTATCTGGAACCTTGATGGTTCCCTGCAGACAAAAACACTGATTGATGGTTTCTGGACTGGAGAAACGCTGGTGGGACGCCCCGTGGATATTGCCGAGGACAGTCAGGGCTCTCTGTATTTATCCGATGATTATGCTGGCGCGATCTATCAGTTGCGTTTGAAGGGGGACGACCCCGCCGTTGAGTGAAGCGACCAGCCTCTTGGCCGATTATGCAATCTTAAAAAGCGTAAATGCGGTGGTATACTCGCGCCCGGAATGAAAATATGTCTTTCGGAACTGCGAGTTACGCGCAATAGCGGTTCCAGATGAATGGAGAGCGGCATGAGCGATTTTAAGAAGTGGGAATGTGTTATCTGTGGTTTCGTTTACGACGAGGCAGAAGGCATTCCAGATGATGGTATTCCAGCCGGTACCAAGTGGGATGACGTACCAGAAGATTGGGAGTGCCCAGATTGCGGTATCAGCAAGTTTGACTTTGACATGGTTGAAGCCTGAACTTGTTAACCGGTACGCGCTGATCTATTCGGCGCGTGCGATACTGGCGAAGTTAACAAACGGCAAACGGAGAACAACAATGATACGGACAATGCTGGCAATGTTAGTTGTCGCCGTGTGTGCAGGCTGCGCACCGGAAGTCGGTAGTGACGCCTGGTGTGAAGACCTCAAGGCCAAGCCGAAAGGTGATTGGAGCGCTAACGAAGCTGCA
>NZ_JBFJTH010000063.1:0-19972 GCF_041625495.1 Litorivivens sp.
AAAGCCAAGCGCCTAGTTGAGCATAAACGCGATGTGGTGATTCTGCTCGACTCTATCACCCGCCTGGCCCGCGCCTACAACACCATCGTGCCCAGCTCAGGCAAGGTACTGACTGGTGGTGTCGACGCCCATGCACTGGAGCGCCCCAAGCGCTTTTTCGGTGCCGCGCGTAATGTGGAAGAAGGCGGCAGCCTCTCCATTATCGCCACCGCGCTGATCGATACCGGATCCAAAATGGACGAGGTTATCTACGAAGAGTTCAAGGGCACCGGCAACATGGAACTCCACCTTGACCGCAAGATCGCGGAAAAGCGTGTTTATCCGGCCATTAACATCCGCCGCTCCGGTACCCGCCGCGAAGAACTTCTTACCGGCGAAGACGAACTGCAGCGCATGTGGATTCTGCGCAAACTGCTGCATGGCATGGAAGATACACCGGCCGTTGAGTTCCTGCTGGACAAACTGAAAGACACCAAGACCAACAACGACTTTTTTGATTCGATGAAGCGCAAGTAACGCCACGATATCTGTGGTGTTACTCAGGCTACGGTGGGAGCGGGCCTTGCCCGCGAACCCCACCGCAGTGCGGCAAAATTCGCGAGCACAGCGCGCTCCCAAAACACACGTCACACAGCACAGCCAATGAAATACGCCGATCTCAGAGACTTCATTGCCCACCTCGAAGCCATCGGTGAGCTAAAGCGCATTACCCACCCTGTCGATCCAAAACTGGAGATGACGGAAATCTGCGATCGGGTTTTGCGCGCCGGCGGCCCTGCGCTGCTGTTTGAAAACCCTATTGGCTTTTCCATGCCCGTGCTCGCCAATCTGTTTGGCACCGAAAAGCGCGTAGCGCTTGGCATGGGCCAGGAATCCATTTCTGCATTAAGCGAAGTGGGCGAAGTACTCGCGTTTCTGCGCCAGCCCGATCCACCCAAGGGGTTGCGCGACGCTTGGAACAAAGCTCCCATTTTCAAACAAGTGTTGAATATGGCGCCCAAGCAACTACGCAGCGCCCCCTGCCAAGATATCGTGCTGGAAGGCGACGCGGTTGATCTCAACCAAATTCCGATTCAAACCTGCTGGCCGGACGATGCCGCACCACTGGTAACCTGGCCGCTGGTAATTACTCGCGGACCCAACAAAGAGCGGCAGAATCTCGGCATTTATCGTATGCAACTGATCGGCCGCAACAAGCTGATCATGCGCTGGCTGTCGCATCGCGGCGGCGCGCTGGATTTTCAGGAGTTCAAGGCACTGCACCCCGGTGAAAACTATCCGGTTTCAGTTGCTCTTGGCGCCGACCCTGCCACCGTGCTCGGCGCAGTGACCCCTGTACCCGACACCATCAGCGAATACGGCTTTGCCGGCTTGTTGCGCGGCTCAAAAACCGAAGTCGTTAAATCGCTTAGCAATGACTTGCAGGTTCCCGCCAGCGCCGAAATCATTCTCGAAGGCTACATTGCACCGGATGAAATGGCCGACGAAGGCCCCTTTGGGGACCATACTGGGTACTACAATGAAGTAGAGCGCTTTCCGGTGTTTACCGTGACGCATATTACGCACCGGCCGAATCCGATCTATCACAGCACCTATACCGGCCGCCCACCGGATGAACCGGCCGTCCTAGGGCTGGCACTGAACGAAGTGTTTGTACCGATTATCAAGCGACAGTTTCCTGAAATCGTAGACTTTTATCTGCCGCCAGAAGGGTGCTCCTATCGCATGGCGGTGGTCACCATGAAGAAGCAATATCCGGGTCATGCCAAACGCGTGATGTTTGGCGTGTGGTCCTTCCTGCGCCAGTTTATGTACACAAAGTTTGTGATTGTCACAGACGATGACGTAAACGCCCGCGATTGGAACGATGTAATCTGGGCCATGACCACGCGCATGGACCCGGCCCGCGATACCGTACTGGTGGAAAACACGCCTATCGATTACCTGGATTTCGCCTCTCCGGTTTCCGGTCTCGGCTCCAAGATGGGGATGGACGCCACCAACAAGTGGGAAGGCGAGACTGATCGGGAGTGGGGACGACCGATTGTGATGAACGATGAGGTAAAACAGCGGGTAGATGCCATGTGGAAAGATCTGGGCCTGTCGACAGACAGCTGAGTTTGCCCAAACCCATGACACTGCCACCGCTCGCCCTCTACCTTCATATTCCATGGTGCATTCGCAAATGTCCCTATTGCGACTTCAATTCTCACGAGCAAAAGCAAGCTCTGCCTGAAGCGTCATACATCGATGCCCTGCTGGAAGATCTGAACCACGATCTCGAGTTTGTTCAAGACCGTCCGATTCACTCGGTGTTTATCGGCGGTGGCACGCCCAGCCTGTTTTCCGCTCAAGCTTACGACACCTTGTTTCGCGCCTTACGCACTAAGCTTTCATTCAGCGATGACTGTGAAATCACGCTGGAAGCCAACCCCGGCACCTTCGAGCAGGAAAAGTTTGAGGGTTACCGCGCAGCTGGTATTAACCGACTGTCATTGGGCGTGCAGAGCTTTCAGGATGTGCAGCTGGAAAAACTGGGGCGCATTCACAGCAGCAACGAAGCACAGCATGCGATTGCCAGCGCTCAGGCAGTTGGCTTTGACCGCATTAACGTCGACCTGATGCACGGCCTGCCCGAGCAAACCACTCGCGACGCACTGGACGATATCAGCCGCGCCCTCGACAGCGGCGTCAGCCACCTGTCTTGGTACCAGCTAACCATTGAACCCAACACCCACTTTTACAACGCACCACCCACCCTGCCAGTGGAGGATACGCTCGCCGATATTCAGCAGGCCGGCCAGAGGCTCATCGCAGGCCGGGGCTTGCAGCAGTATGAGGTATCTGCCTATGCCGCGCCCGGCGAAGAAAGCCGTCACAACCTGAACTACTGGCAGTTTGGCGATTACCTCGCCCTGGGTGCCGGTGCTCACGGCAAAGTCACTCGCAATGGCAGTATTACTCGCTACCAAAAGACCCGCCTGCCAGATCATTACTTGCAGCGCGCCGGTTCGCGCACAGCACAATCGCAAGATATCGCGGCCGCTGATCTGCCCTTTGAATTCGCTATGAATGCACTGCGCTTGAATCACGGCTTTGCCCTGTCTCTGTTCAGCTTACGCACCGGCCTGGATCCAACATCAATAATGCCGATCATCGACAGACTCTGCGCGCTGGAACTACTGGAATGCCGCAATGAGCAGGTACACTGCACAGCGCTCGGCCAGCGATATCTGAACGATGTGGTCGCTCACTTCCTACCGTGATTGACGCATCTTCGCCCCTGATTGCCTGGGGCCAGCTGTGGTAAACTTACTCTCCAGATTTTCAACCAACATTTTTCAACGACAGGTGTAGAACATGGCTGATTTCCGGTCGAAAACCTCAACCGCCGGACGCAATATGGCTGGCGCCCGTGCCCTGTGGCGCGCAACGGGCATGAAAGACGAAGATTTCCAGAAGCCGATAATCGCGGTCGCCAACTCTTTTACCCAATTTGTACCCGGACACGTTCACCTGAAAGATATGGGTCAGCTGGTTGCCCGCGAAATCGAACGAGCCGGTGGCGTCGCCAAGGAATTCAACACCATTGCGGTGGACGACGGTATCGCCATGGGCCACGACGGCATGCTCTACAGCCTGCCCTCACGCGACCTGATCGCCGATTCGGTGGAATACATGGTTAACGCCCACTGCGCCGATGCGCTGGTGTGCATTTCCAACTGCGACAAAATCACGCCCGGAATGCTTAACGCCGCTATGCGTCTGAACATTCCGGTGATCTTTGTTTCCGGCGGCCCCATGGAAGCTGGTAAAACCAAACTGGCCGACCACGGCCTGGATCTGGTCGACGCCATGGTCATTGCTGCCGACAGCAGCGTCAGCGATGAAGTGGTTGCCGAATACGAGCGCTCCGCCTGCCCGACCTGTGGTTCCTGCTCCGGCATGTTTACCGCCAATTCTATGAACTGTCTGACTGAGGCGCTGGGCCTATCTCTGCCCGGCAACGGCTCACTGCTGGCCACCCACGCAGATCGTCGCGAACTGTTCCTGGAAGCGGGACGTCGCATTGTCGATCTGGCCATGCGCTTTTACCGAGACAACGACGCCTCGGTTCTGCCGCGCAATATTGGCAGCTTCAAAGCATTTGAAAATGCAATGAGCCTCGATATCGCCATGGGCGGCTCCACCAACACTATTCTCCACTTGCTTGCTGCTGCGCAGGAAGCAGAGCTGGAATTCACTATGCAGGACATTGACCGCTTGTCGCGCAAGGTTCCGCAATTGTGCAAGGTGGCTCCCAACACCCAGAAATACCACATGGAAGACGTGCACCGCGCCGGCGGCGTGGTTGGTATTTTGTCAGAACTGCACCGCGCCGGCCTGCTGCACGGCGACTGTCCTACCGTACACAGCGCCACTATGGCTGAAGGCCTGGCAAAGTGGGACATCACAACCACCCAGGACGAAGCCGTAAAAACCTTTTACAAGGCAGGCCCCGCTGGCATCCCCACTCAGGAAGCTTTTAGCCAGAGCACCCGCTGGCCAAGTGTGGACAGCGACCGCGCCAACGGTTGTATTCGTTCATTGGAAAACGCCTTCTCGCTTGAAGGTGGTCTTGCGGTACTGTTTGGCAATATCGCGGAAAACGGCTGCGTGGTTAAAACTTCAGGCGTGGATGACAGCATTCTGGTGTTTGAAGGCCCAGCCCATATCTGCGAAAGCCAGGAAGATGCCGTCAGCGATATTCTCGCGGACAAGGTCAAAGCTGGCGACGTGGTCATTGTGCGCTACGAAGGCCCCAAAGGCGGCCCGGGCATGCAGGAAATGCTGTATCCGACCAGCTATATAAAGTCCAAAGGGCTAGGCAAAGCCTGCGCACTGTTAACGGATGGTCGCTTTTCCGGCGGCACCTCTGGCCTGTCTATCGGTCACGCATCACCCGAAGCAGCAGCGGGCGGCGCCATCGCGCTGGTAGAACAGGGCGACATCATCAAGATCGATATTCCCAACCGCACCATCAATGTGGACCTCAGCGATACTGAACTGGCCGAGCGCCGCAAAGCGATGGAAGCCAAAGGCGACGCCGCGTGGAAACCGGTGAAACCGCGCCCGCGCAAAGTTTCCACCGCCCTGAAGGCCTACGCCATGATGGCAACCAGTGCCGACCGCGGCGCGGTGCGCGATCTGGATCAGATAACTCGCTAGGCCCACGCTGAACGAAACCGGCAACAAAGGCACACTACGGTGTGCCTTTTTTTATGGCGCTACGTAAACCCAGGTAGATAAGCTTTCGTTTAGGTGCTCGTGAATACCGCTACATATCGATTGCTGAAGCACACTACATTACGTTTAGCGTTTTTATTTACGCACTTTAAACGACGGCAGCTTATCCCCGATACGCGCCGCCATGGCAGCACCCAAGGCCTGCAGACCATTGAAAGGTCGGATCATCACTTCAAAATCCGTAATCAGACCCTGCTCGTCAAAGCGGATCATGTCGATCCCCTTTACCGAACGGTCGCCGACATCGGCACTGAATTCCAGCACCACATTGAGCCCATCGTCGCTGGCAAACTGGCGGTGATAGGTTAAGTTTTCAAACACCGTTATCACCGTGCTGAGCGCCATCACCAGCGCCTCGGCCGGTGCATACGGGTTGATTGACATGGGCGACCGGAAAGTTGCCTCCGGGTGCACAATACTCTCAAGGGCCTTCAGGTCGGCCCGCTCAACCATGTCATGCCAAGTGGTCAAAGACTGCGCCACCGCGGGGTGCAAATTTTCTGGAATGTCCAACACCGCACTCTCCTCAATCAAGAATAATAGACGGGGCGCTTACAGCGCCGCCGCCAGGGTAGTGCCCTGCCAAATAGCCCGCTTGGCGTCCAGCTCCGCCGCCACATCAGCGCCACCAATCACATGCACCTTCAGACCAGCCGCTTCAAGTTCATCAGCCAGTTGACGCTGCGGTTCCTGACCGGCGCAAATCACAACGGTGTCTACCGGCAAGACCGATTCACCGTCAGCGGTTTCAATATGCAGGCCGTCATCATCAATGCGGCGATAGGACACACCCGGGGCCATCTGCACACCCTTGGCCGCCAACGAACGGCGATGTATCCAACCCGTCGTCGTGCCCAGCTGCGCACCCACCTTGCTAGCCTTGCGCTGCAGCAAATGCAGGCTTTTGGCCGCCGGAGTCACGTCTGCGGCTTTCAGGCCTCCGGCCTCTCCGTAGTCGGTATCCACGCCCCATTCGCGGAAAAAGGTCTCGACGTAGTCGCTGGGGTCATTGCCAGCATCCCCCCGGTGCGCGAGATATTCCGCCACATCAAAACCAATACCACCGGCACCCACAATCGCCACAGAGTCGCCAACCTGTACGCGATCATTCAGCACGTCGAGATAGCTGACAACTTTCGGGTGATCAATGCCGGGAATAGCGGGAGTGCGCGGTAAAATTCCTGTCGCAATGACGATGTCATCGAAACCACCAGCTTCCAGATCAGAAGAGCTAACACGAACACCAAGGCGCAACTCGATACCAAGAAGTTCGATCTGGCGTCGGAAATAACGCAAGGTTTCGCTGAATTCGTCTTTACCGGGAATGCGCCTGGCGATATTAAATTGCCCGCCGATATCCGCATCCGCATCAAATAGCGTCACGCGATGCCCACGCTCTGCTGCACTAACCGCACAACTCAACCCGGCAGGACCTGCGCCAACAATCGCGACATGCCGCGACTGCTCTACCGGCTCCAATTTCAGCTCAGTTTCATGACAGGCGCGCGGGTTTACCAAGCATGAGGTAATCTTGCCCGAGAAGGTATGGTCGAGACAGGCCTGATTACAGCCAATGCAGGTGTTGATCTCATCGGCCCGCCCCTCGCGCGCTTTGCGAACAAACTGCGAGTCTGCCAGAAACGGTCGTGCCATCGACACCATGTTACAGCTGCCATCTGCCAACAACTGTTCCGCCACCTCCGGCGTGTTGATTCGGTTGCTCGCCACCACCGGGATGCTGACCTCACCCATCAGGCGCCGTGTTACCCAAGAAAACGCCCCACGGGGCACCTTGGTGGCAATCGTGGGAACCCGCGCTTCGTGCCAACCTATCCCGCTGTTCAGTATGGTGGCCCCGGCCGCTTCAATGGCGCGCGCCAACTGCACCACTTCGTCCCAACTGGAACCGCCCTCCACGAGATCCAGCATGGACAGTCGATAGATGATGATAAAGTTCGGGCCTACTCGCTCTCGCACTCGCCGCACAATCTCCAGCGGGAACCGTATACGGTTCTCATAACTTCCGCCCCAGCGGTCATCGCGCTTGTTGGTGCGCTGCACGATAAATTCGTTAATCAGGTAGCCTTCCGACCCCATGATCTCAACACCGTCGTAACCCGCGTACTGGGCCAAAGCAGCGCAGTTCACGTAGTCCTCGATGGTTTTTTCAACTTCATCGTCGGTCAGCGCATGGGGTGTGGCGCTATTGATCGGCGCCCGAATCGCGCTGGGCGCCACCAGGTCCTGATGATAGGCATAGCGGCCGAAGTGCAGGATCTGCATAGCAATTTTGCCACCGGCGTCGTGCACCGCCGATGTAATGATGCGGTGCTCGTCAGCTTCGGCTTCGGTGGTGAGTTTGGCGCCGCCGGGCAATGGCCGTCCCTCGTCATTCGGCGCAATACCGCCGGTAACCATTAAGCCCACTTCGCCGCGCGCCCGCTCCGCATAAAACGCGGCCATGCGCTCAAAACCGTGTTCTGCTTCTTCTAAACCCACATGCATGGAGCCCATCAATACGGGATTGCGCAGCGTGGTAAAACCAAGGTCCAGCGGGCGGGTAAGGTGAGGGTAGTGGGTCATGAGATCGCCTTTAATGCAACTAGTTGCAATTAATCCTACACCAATTGCAACTAGTTGCAAATAGCGCTGATTCAGGCACACTTTACCTCTGCAATGCACCCCACCCGGATTCCGACATGTCGCTGCGCCACGCCCTGCTGACCGCCCTAATTGAAAAGCCTGCATCGGGCCTTGATCTCGCCAAGCGTTTTGACCGCTCCATCGGCTATTTCTGGAGCGCCACCCATCAGCAGATTTACAAAGAGCTAGGCCGTATGGAGAGCGACGGGCTGATTGAATCCACCCCGGAAGAGAACGCACGCGGGGTCAAGAAAATCCACCGGGTGCTGGGCAAAGGACGCCAGGAATTGAAACGCTGGGTGGCCGAATGCGGCGAGCCAGCGCCGCTGCGCGATCCCCTGATGGTGCGTCTGCGAGCAGAAGGCGCGATAGGCCCTGCCGGGCTTGCCAAGTCGCTACAGGCACTGCGCGAAGAACATGTTGCCAAGCGTGCTCTGTATCAAGAATTTGAAGCTCGTGATTTCAGCAAGGCACCGTCAGACCGGGCAGCAGCCTTGCGCCACGTGGTGCTCAAGGCCGGGCTGAAACACGAAAATTACTGGATAGAAGTGCTGGACGAGGCCCTCTCGGTACTCGCCCAGGATGATGATTAGCGCTATACGCCCGCTTTCCAGCGGTTGGTGATGGGATAGCGCCGGTCACGACCAAAACCGCGCTGGGTGATGCGTGTACCGATTGGCGCCTGGCGGCGCTTGTATTCATTGATGTCTACCAGCCGCACCACCCGTTCCACCTCGGCGCGATCAAACCCCATCGCAATGATAGATTCGGCACTTTCATCGCGCTCGATGTAGTGCTCAAGAATCTGGTCCAGGATTTCATAGGGAGGCAGCGAATCTTCGTCTTTCTGATCTGGCGCCAGTTCAGCTGACGGGGGCCGGTCGATCACCCGCTGGGGAATGGCCGGCGACAGCGTATTGCGGTAACGCGACAGTGCAAATACACGCTGTTTTGACACATCCTTCAACACATCGAACCCTCCCGCCATATCGCCATAGAGGGTCGAGTAACCTACTGCCATCTCACTTTTATTGCCCGTTGTCAGTACCAGATAGCCCTTCTTGTTGGAGATGGCCATCAGCAACACACCGCGAATCCTCGCCTGCATGTTTTCTTCAGTGGTGTCACGTTTGAGGCCTGCAAACTCGTCACTGAGAGCTTCGGTAAAGGCATCAAACATTGGCTCAATGGAAATCACCTTGTAGGTCACCCCCAAAGTCTCCGCCTCTTTGGCCGCGTCTTCCAGACTCATACTGGAGGTGTACTTGAACGGCATCATCACGGCTTCGACCCGCTCGGCACCCAGCGCATCCACCGCAATTGCCAGCGTCAATGCCGAATCGATGCCACCGGACAGACCGAGGACAACACCCTTGAATCCATTTTTGTTCACATAGTCGCGCACGCCAACCACCAACGCATCGTAGATGGTGGCGAGCTCGGCGGGCTGTTCAGCGAGATCTTCACGCCTCACCGTACAGCCGTCCGCTGTCTTCTCAAGCGTGACCGGCAGCAGCTCTTCATCAATATGATGAGCACGCGTACACACGCCACCCTGCGCATCCATTGCGAACGACCCGCCATCAAACACCAACTCATCCTGGGCGCCAACCTGATTCACGTACAGCACCGGCACCGAATTCTCGGCACAGCGCTTGGCCACCACCGCCTCGCGCTCCGCCTGCTTGCCGACGTGATAGGGCGAGGCATTCAGATTCACAATCACTTGCGCACCAGCGGCAACAGCTTTCGCCGCCGGTTCCGGTGACCAGATATCCTCACAGACGGTGACCCCAAAGCGCAGCCCTTTCAATTCAAAAACCGTCGCACCCTCGCCCTCGGCGAAGTAACGCACTTCGTCAAAGACCCGATAATTGGGCAGTTTCTGTTTGCAGTAGGTGCTCTCTAGTTTGCCGTCTCGCAACAAAGCCGCTGCGTTATAGAGTCTGCCGCCACGATGCACCGGCAAACCTATCAACAGCGCTATCTGCTTCGAGGCCGGCAGCAACGCTTCCAGCGCGGCTTTCACACGAATTTCAAGACTGGGCCGCAGCAACAGATCTTCAGGCGGGTACCCGGTCAAGGCCAGTTCCGGAAAGACCACCAGATCGGCGCGCTGGGCAACAGCCTGCTCGACAGCTTCGCGAATCCGCTCCCCATTGCCGGCAATATCACCAACCACCGTATTGATCTGCGCCATCACGACGCGCACTTCAGAGCTCATTTCTACTCCGCACCACACTCAATGAAAGCAGGCATTCTAGCAGAACTGGCTGATCGCATCCCGCTGCATGAGGCGGTACACTTAGGCCTTCTCACGCTAGGCACTTTCCATGCAGCATACCGCCGAGAATCGCCAGAACTGGGCTCTGCTCGTCATCTATTCGGGTTACCGCTCGCTGCTGGCATTAATCCTCACCATCATGTTTCTGCTTACTGCCGACGATCCGGTCGTGGGCAAACATGAACCGCTGGTGTTTATCACCACCGCCGGCGCGTTTTCGTGCTTCGCGGTGGTACTTCTTTTTTACCAACTGATCAGCGCGCGAGTCGGCAATTCGGCGCAGGTTTTTTCGGCCCTGTTGCTCGACATTCTGGCACTGGTATTGATCCACCACAGCTCGGCAGACGACGCTAACGGCATGGCTCTTTTGGTGATGCCCACGGTTGCCGCTGGCAACATGCTCCTGTCGGCCCGGCTAGGCACTCTGCTCGCCGCAATGGCGTCCATCACCGTGATTGCCGACAGCTTCTATCGGGTATTTTACGAACAGCAAAGCAGTGCCGAATTTGCCGGCGCCGGCCTGCTGGGCATGGCATTTTTCACCACCAGCCTAGCCGTGCAATACCTCTCGCGCCGCATTGTTTCAGCTCAGGCGCTGGCCGAAGCCCACGAGGCCGACGTGCAACAACTGCTGAAGATCAGCGAGCGCATTGTGCAAAACATGCGCACCGGCATTATGGTGCTGAGCCGCGATGGCATTATCCGCCTGATCAACGATGCTGCCGCCGAAATGGTGGGCATGAGCTACCGCAACAACCAGATGCCACAGCTTGCCCCTCTGCCGCTACGCGAAGCACTTAAACAGGAGCAGCGCGAGCACACACAGGAAGAAACTGACGGCGAAATGGCTCACAACGGTGCGATACGCCAACGATCCATGGAAGCGCTACATGCTGCACTGCACAGCGACCGCCGACAACACACCCAGTTTCGGATGCAGGAGTCAGGCCGCACTCTGCAGGTGCATCGAGCCAACCTGAGCGAAGACGATCAGGACACCGTGCTGCTATTCATCGAAGATGTCAGTCAGCTGGCGCAGCAGGCGCAGCAGATGAAACTCGCCTCTCTGGGTCAGTTCACTGCCAGTATTGCCCACGAAATCCGCAACCCGCTTGGTGCGATCAGCCATGCCGCCCAACTGCTGGCAGAATCTGAATCACTTGATGCCACCGACCAACGACTGATCGACATTGTGCAGCAGCAATCAGGTCGTATGAATAATATCATCGAGAATATTCTGCAGCTGTCACGGCGCAAAAACCCCCAACCTATGGCGTTTGACTTACACAACTGGCTGCACGAGTATTGCCGCGACTACGAGGCATCCACACCCGATGCCTGCACGCTTGCTGTGGCTGCAGAGGGCCAGCGTTTCACCGTCAACGTGGACCAGGATCAGCTGCATCAGCTGCTTACTGTTCTTGTGGACAACGGCCTGCGCTACAGTCATAAGGCTACCGGCGAGCGTCGTGTTGGCCTGTTTTTGCGTGACGCTCAAAGTCACCCGGCGCCTACTCTCGAGGTGATTGACGACGGTCCCGGTGTGAGCGAAGAATATGTCGAGCGCTTGTTTGAACCCTTTTTTACCACCGAGCCCCAAGGTACTGGCCTGGGGCTTTATATCTGCAAAGAGCTTTGCGAAGCCAACCAGATGAACATAACCTGGCTTCGCAACAATGACGGCAAGAGTTGCTTTCGGCTATCCTTCAGCCATCCCATGCGCCGTCACAGTATTGATTAAGGCCCAATCACGCCACTATGAAACATAACCCGATCCTCATTATTGACGACGAACCCGACATCCGCGAGCTGCTGGATTTGACACTAATGCGCATGGGTTACACCACGCACAGCGCTCAAAACCTCAAAGAAGCCTATCGCCTGCTTGACGCACATAACTTTGCCCTTTGCCTGACGGATATGAAGCTGCCCGACGGCAGCGGACTGGACATCATCAAACACTTGCAGGAAAGTCCGGTAGAGATACCTGTAGCGGTAATTACAGCCTTTGGCAGTGTCGAGCTGGCCACGGAATCACTCAAGGCCGGAGCTTTTGATTTCATCTCCAAGCCGATTGATCTGGATCGCCTGCGAACGCTGGTAAAAAACGCGGTTAGCCTCGAAAGCCAGGAAGCCGGTGCAGACCTCATGCAGAGTACCAGCCGTCTGATTGGCGAAACCCAGCATATGGTGTCACTGCGCAAACAGATTACTAAACTGAGCCGCAGCCTGGCACCGGTGTATATCAGCGGCGAATCCGGCAGCGGCAAGGAAGTGGTTGCGCGACTGATACACACCAGCGGCCCGCGCAGCGATGGCCCATTTGTGCCGGTGAACTGCGGCGCCATTCCATCCGAACTCATGGAAAGCGAATTCTTTGGCCACACCAAGGGCAGCTTTACCGGCGCCAGCAGCGATAAAGCCGGCCTGTTCGAAGCGGCCAATGGCGGCACACTGTTTCTCGACGAGATCGCTGATTTACCCCTGAATATGCAGGTCAAACTACTGCGCGCCATCCAGAACAAGAGCGTGCGCCCGATCGGATCCAACAAAGAAGTCAGCGTAGATGTTCGTTTGCTAAGCGCGACCCACAAAGACCTTGCACTGCAGGTTGAGGCCGGACATTTTCGTACCGACCTGTTCTATCGCATCAATGTTATCGAGGTAAAAGTACCTGCTCTGCGCGAGCGCGTTGACGACATACCCTTGCTCGCCAAAACCATTCTTGACCGACTGTGCGCTGACTGGGGTATCGCCACCCCAACATTGACACCGGATGCTCTCGGCGCCCTCACCAGCTACGCCTTTCCCGGCAATGTGCGCGAACTGGAAAACATTCTGGAGCGCGCCGTCACTCTGTGTGACGACGACACCATTGACGTCGATGACCTGCAACTACCCAGCCCCAGCAACGGCATTGGCAGCACTCCCCAGAAAGGGATTGAAGCGGCCTTTGGCGACTTGGAGGGATACCTGCAGGATATTGAACGCGCCGCCATTGAAGCGGCGCTGGAGCACACTGGGGGCAATAAAACAGAAGCGGCGGAGTTACTGGGTTTAAGTTTTCGGCAGTTCCGCTATCGTGCGAAAAAGATTCTGGAATAGCCTTGTGCAAATCGTCAGTCGTCCGGAGTAAGACCACTGACGATTGTGCTTACTAGCCCTTCTTGTAGGGCTGCGCACCATTGACGATCAGATTCTCGTAGTTCTCGCCCATCGCATCACAGTACTTGGTGTAACCATCAAGAATGGCCGGCGCATCAATGACCGAGATGATATTGCCCTCGTCGTCCATATTGATATTGGCGCCATAAATCGCAAACCAGACTTCCGTAGGCCCGTCCTGCTTTTCCGGCACGGTCAAGGTGTGTACTGAACCGGCAGGCTCAAACAGGTAGGAGCCGGGCTTGTTAACCTGATCCGGATATTCCTTGTAAAACCACTCTCCCTTGAGGGTTACCGCAAACACCGAGCCCGTATGGTAATGCTTGTCGATGGCAAAGCCCGGCATAAAACGGTTCTTCACCACCCACAGTCCCTGATTCAGGTCTACCTGCAACAGCTGCGACTGACTCCCGTCGGGCGACATGAGCCAGGGCATATCGTTGTCTTCCAACAGCAGGGTTTCCGCAGAGCCCACCGTGGGGATGATAGGTCGGTTTTCGAACTCCGCTATTAATGCTTCTATTTTTGCCTGATCCATCGCCATCTCCTGTGAACACGTTAATTCTATAAAGCCTATCGGTGGCGCCGTAAAAACTCCATGACAAATCCGTCACCCGCGGCATTTGTGCGCCTTATTGTCGATATTGCGCGTCAACCTCCACACCCACTCGCGGTATAATGGCAGCGCCGTAACCGGATGGAAGCCCCCGCGTGACAAGGACAGCCCTCGACCAGCTGGTCGACATACTTCGCCTGGAAAAACTCGATGAAAACCTCTATCGCGGTCAAAGTGAGGTGACCGACTGGGGCCGTGTGTACGGCGGCCAGGTTATCGGCCAGGCTCTATCTGCCGCCAAACAGCAGGTACCCGAGGATCGCGAGATCCACTCGCTGCATGCCTATTTTCTGCGCCCCGGCGACTCAGACCTTCCCATTATTTTTGAGGTGGAAAATACGCTCGACGCCGGCACTATTTCCAATCGTCGAGTCAAGGCCATGCAGAAAGGCAACCCCATCTGTTTTATGACCAGCTCCTTTCAAGTGCCTCTGCCCGGCTTTGATCACGCTTCGACCATGCCCGAGGTGCCGGCACCGGAAACGCTGGAAACCGGCCTTGAATTGTTCCAGGACAACATACGCCGCACGCCAGAAGACTGGTTACCGAAATTTTCCGCCCTGAAGGCCATTGATTTTCGGCTAGTGGAAAAACAGAACATACTGCAACCACAACGAATGGCACCGCGGTGGCACCTCTGGATGCGAGCCAATGGCCAGCTGCCCAACGATCAGCGCATACATCAGTACGCCTTGGCATACGCCTCGGACTTTCTGTTTCTGGGCGCTGCCACCCAGCCCCACGAGGTATCGTTCTTTACCGAAGGGTTGCGCATGGCCACCATCGACCACAGTCTGTGGTTTCATCGCCCCTTTGATTTTAACGACTGGCTGCTCTATGCCATAGACAGCCCCAGCGCGTCTAACGGACGAGGTTTTGTGCGTGGCCAGATCTTCAATCGAGCCGGACAACTGGTTGCCAGCACCGCACAGGAAGGCATCATGCGCTTTAAGGCCACGAGCAGCGAAAACTCATAGTAACTCGGCCAGTGTGATGCCAACCAGATTGGCAATGGCGTAGCCAAACACACCGCACAGCAGTGCAGGCGTTACCAGATTGTGCCAACCCTTGGCCACCGCCATCGCCGCCGCAGTGGGCGGACTGAGAATACAGGCATTGGACGCCACCGCCAGCTCGGCGCCATTGAGCTTCAGCCAGCGCCCAAACAGTGACAGCAGTACCAGGTGAGTGGTGAGCAAAATGCCGGTAAACAGCATGATTTGCGCACCTTCAGTGGCCGCCAGCACAAAATTGATCTGCACACCGATCACGGCGAAAAAGCAGTAAATCAGTATCTGGCCCACTTCATAGTGCCCATGCAGGCGCGCTGCCTGCCGTGGCGCCACAGTGGCGAACGTCACACTGAGCAGAGTAATCATTAGAAATTTTGCCGGCGGGTAATCCAGCAGACTGGCTGTCCACTCACTCAGCACACAGATCATGGCACTCATGGCAAGCGACGCCCCCAGGCTGGCGGCCGTAATCGAGCGCCGCTCCGCCGCCATAGCGCCGACAGGCAGCGCCGCATCCCGAATCGGCTCAGGGCTGAACCAGCGCCATAGCCGAGGCATGCTTGGCAGCGTCAACAGCAGCGCCAGAAAAGGCACCGCCACGGCGAACACCGAGGCCACAGCCACGCCCATCATTGGGTCGCTCGCCATGTCCATGGCCACGGCCACAGACCCGGCATTGGCACTTCCACCAATAAAGCCCGCCGTAAGAATACCGACCCACACCCCTTCTTCGGCCCCCAGATTAACCAGTGGCAGTGCGATCAGCGCACCGACGACGGTCGCACTCGCAGCCCCCAGAAACGCGAGGATTACGCGCCCGGACTCACGCCAGATACGGCGCAGATCCGCCTGAAACAGCAACATGGGCAGCGACAGCGGCACAAAATCTCGCACCACCATCGTGTAGACATCAGCGCTGCGCGGCAACACATCCAGACCACTGAGCAAGGCGGGAAAGAGGATAATAAACAGCACACCAAACTGCCCGATTCGGGGCCGGGTTTCCATTGCCATACCCAACGCGACTATAACGAGCACAGCGGTAAGCACGGCAAAATCGTGGTCGGGCGAGATCAGAGACATGGTAAGCACAGCCTTTATTATGATTTTGGTCGAAGGTCGCGCCGTATTGTGAAGATTGGTGGCTGAAGCCGCAAGCAAACCCCAGAAATGATAAAGTGGGGAACACTCAGTCCAACGATGCTCGCTATGCCGCAACCACCCGTTTTCGACAACTCATACGCCCGTTTACCCGCGCAGTTCTTTCACCGCCAACATGCTGAGTCTGTGCCCGCCCCCAGCCTGATTCGAATCAACACGCCCTTGTGCACACAACTGGGAATCGACAAGACATGGCTGGAATCCAGCGCCGGACTGGATATGCTCAGCGGCCGCGCTTTTCCCGATAGCGCAGACCCTATTGCCACTGTCTACGCGGGCTTCCAATTCGGCTCCTGGAACCCCCAGCTCGGTGACGGCCGAGCCTTGCTGATTGGTGAAATCGTTGCCCCGGACGGGCATCGCTACGACATACAACTCAAAGGCTCGGGGCGTACCCCCTACTCCCGGGGCGGCGACGGTAAATCGCCACTGGGCCCGGTACTGCGCGAATACCTTGTGAGCGAGGCAATGCACGCGCTGGGTGTACCCACCAGCCGCGCGCTAGGCGCCGTCACCACCGGCGATACGGTTTATCGGGACAACGCGCTGCCCGGCGCCATTCTCACGCGGGTAGCGAGCAGTCATATTCGGGTGGGAACGGCACAATTCTTTGCCTCGCGCGATGACAGGCAGGCGCTCAGCGCGTTGTGCGATCATGTGATTGCGCGTCACTATCCGCATGCTGCCGATAGCGCCAATCCGGTGCAGGCCATGCTGAATGCCGTGATCGGCGCACAGGCCAATCTGATTGCACAATGGCAGGGGCTTGGCTTTATTCACGGCGTAATGAATACCGACAATATGTTGTTGTGCGGTGAAACGATCGATTACGGCCCCTGCGCATTTATGGAAAGCTACGACCCCGCCACGGTGTTCAGCTCCATTGATCACGGCGGCCGCTACGCCTATGGCAATCAACCTCACATCGCGCACTGGAACCTGGCAGGCCTTGCGCAAGCCGTCTTGCCGCTGTTGCACACCGACGAAGACGAGGCGGTCAAGATCGCCCAGTCCGAAGTCAATGCATTTCCAGAGCGCTTTGTCGCCGCCTACCAAAAGGTACTGGCGAACAAGCTGGGGCTATCTGATTTCACTGACAGCGATGACGAACTGTTAAAAGATTTCCTCACTCTGCTCAAACAGGAAAAGGCCGACTTCACCCTGGCCTTCCGTCGCCTGGCTGAACGCGCCAGTGGCCGTGAGCTTGTGAAAACACTGTGGGATTTCCCCTCCTCATTTAGTGATTGGCTGCAACGCTGGGATGAGCGTATCGCTCGGGACTCGCAGAGCAGCGAATCACGAGCCGCGCAGATGCAGCGCGCCAACCCACTGTATATTCCGCGCAATCACCGGGTAGAGGAAGCGATCAACGCGGCCTACAAAGGAGATTTTTTGCCTTTCAACCAGTTGCTTGAGGTGATAGGACAACCGTTCGACGACCGAGGAGAGTGGCTGGACTATGCGCGTCCGGCCGCGCCGGAAGAGGCAGTTTGCCAGACGTTTTGCGGAACGTAACTTTAACTTCTCTGAGCAGTACGCTCTGATTGTAGAGTTGAGGTCTTGTTTACTCTAAGGCCTGTTTCGCCCAGCCGGGCGAGCGACCTTTGGCCTGCGCCTCTTGGCGCCTACAAGGCGCCAGAGTGCCACTGGTCGTACAACCCTTTAATTATATCTTCGCAAACAAAAAAGGCCCTCATGTGAGGGCCTTTGAGTCATCTGCGAGCAGGCAAATCTTAATCCTCACACTGCGCATCATAAGACTCTGCGTCCATCAGATTCTCCAGCTCACCCAGCTCTTCCGGCTGAAGACGGAAAAACCAGCCATCGTCGTAGGGTGATGCGTTAATCACTTCGGGCGATTCTTCCAGAGCTTCATTGATGGCAATTACTTCTCCACTCACTGGCGCATAGATATCTGAAGCAGCCTTAACAGACTCCACCACGCCGATCTCTTCCCCGGCACTGTATGTCGCACCGACTTCCGGCAGTTCGACAAACACCACATCACCCAGTGCATCCTGAGCGTGCTCGGTGATACCCACAGTAATGGTGCCGTCGGCCTCAAGGCGTGCCCACTCGTGGCTGCTGGCGTATTTCAGTTCGCTGGGCGAGTTGCTCATGGTATTTTCCCGGTCATCGCAAAAATGCGCATTCTACCGCCGCTGTTCACAAATAAAAACTGTGCGCGGCTGAATAGCGGCTATTTCACCGTGCGTTTGATGCTGATGATCACGGGCACCAGCCCCAACAGTACGATGGTAAGGGCTGGCAACGCGGCGCGCTGCCACTCACCTTCCGAGGTCATTTCGTAAATCCTCACCGCGAGCGTATCCCAGCCATAAGGCCGCAACAGCAGCGTAGCCGGCATCTCCTTAATAACGTCGACAAACACCAGAATGGCAGCCGTCAGCAGTCCTGGGCGCAGCATCGGCAGATAGATGCGCCACAAAACCTCCAGCGGGGTTGCACCAAGGGTCCGCGCCGCATCGGGAATCGAGGGCTTGATGCGCAACAGCGCTGCATCAATCGGACCGCTGGCCACGGCCAGAAAACGAATCCAGTACGCCGCAAGAAGGGCCATCACGGTTCCCACCAGCAGGGAACGATTTTCGAGACCCAGCCAATCCTGCAACGGAAACAGCAACTGCTTTTCAATGGCGGTAAAAGAAATCACTACACCCACAGCCAACACCGAACCGGGCAGAGCATACCCGAGCTGAGCCAGGTCAAAAAATGCGCGCTGCCTAACCGTCGAGCGCCAGCGGGTAAAGGACAGCAGGGCAGCAATCGCTACGGTGATGACGGCAGCCTGCAGGGCCAGTGACAGGGAGTGCCACAGCAACGCCATAAAGCGCGCATCTATTTGCGCCCGACCAACCTCAAAGGCCCAAACCAGCATCTGCGCCACCGGCAGGAAAAAAGCGATCGTCAACACTAGCGCGCAGTAGGCCGCAACCAGCCACCCCAGCAGTGGCGTCAGCGTATGGCGAAAGTGATGATGTAGCTGACCACCCTGCACGTAGCGACGCTTACCGCGCAGACGCTTTTCAGCAAACAGGGTCAGCGCCACAAACAGCAGCAGCAACGACGCCAACTGCGCCGCTGCCTGCAAACTGAAAAACCCAAACCAGGCTTTGTAGATTGCCGTGGTAAACGTGTCGTAATTGAAAACCGCTACGGTGCCGAAGTCCGCCAGAGTTTCCATCAGCGCCAGTGACACGCCGGCAATAATCGCAGGCCGAGCCATCGGCAGTGCCACGCGAAAAAAGGCGCCCCACGCACTCACACCCAGACTGCGCGCCGCCTCGATGGTATCACTGCTTTGCGACAGGAAGGCGCTGCGCGCCAGCATGTAGACGTAGGGATACAACACAAGCGCCAGCACGAGTATGACCACCACCTCGTGGCGAACATCCACCAGTGGCAGGCCCATTTCCCGCGACAAAAACGTTTGCAACGGGCCACTGAAATCAAACAGCCCCAACACCACAAAGGCCAGCACATAGGCGGGCACGGCCATCGGCAGCATCAGTAACCATTCGAATTTTGCGCGCCCGGGAAACTCACACATCACTACCAGCCAGGCGAGGCTGATACCCAGCAACGACACCGTGAGCCCCACCCCCACCAGCAGCACCAGGGTGTTGCGCAACAGCCCCGAGAGCTGCGTGGCGATCAGGTGCTGCCATATCTCGGTCTGATCAGAGCCCCAGCTGAAGACCACCACAAGAATGGGCGCCAGCACAGCCAGCACAGCTATCGAAGCGGTAATCCGCGACAGGGGGCGCAGGCTTCGCTGGCCCG
>NZ_JBFJTH010000064.1:0-19754 GCF_041625495.1 Litorivivens sp.
GTTCGCTCAGGTACTGCAAAATCTGAGAAACGAACTCGCCATCCAATACCTTGGCGATGAAAGACTCAGCATCACTGATATTGCCTTTCTACTTGGGTATTCCGAGCACAGCTCCTTTTCATCAGCCTTCAAACAGCAAATGGGGATGTCACCCCGAGACTATCGCAAAGGGCGAACCGAGACCTCGAGCTGACACCAGCTCACCGGTGTTGATAGCCGAACGTAACAAACACAAACAACCTAGCTCTATACTCTAATGTATAGCTTCTCTGTGCTGGGCGCTGGCACCGATTCCCACATCCGATGGCACCGATTCCGAAGTACCGCCCTGAAAGATGACTACACTGAAGCACCTGAATTTACGACGTCGCAGAATACGTCTGCAACGCCTTGGCTCCACATCAATAGCCGCGCGCCAACTGACGAACATGAAAGAGGAAAGAGCATGGCCGTAATCGAATCCCAAATAGACGCGCAATCCGAGCTATTTCAGCACAATACCAGCGTCATGCTACAAGCGGTTGACGAGTTCCGCGGGATAGAGCAGCGCGTGGTCGAGGCCGCTGAAGCCAAGGCCCCGCGCTACCGTGAACGCGGCCTGCTACCACCGCGAGAGCGCCTGAGCAGCCTGTTAGATGCCGGGGCACCATTTCTCGAGCTTTCAACCCTCTGCGGTTATATGCAAGAAGAAGACCGTGATGGCTCCGGTGCTGGAGGCTCCTGTATTACGGGTATTGGCTACGTATCCGGCGTTCGCTGCATGGTGATGGTGGACGACTATCTCACCAAGGGCGGCACCATTACGCCGCTTGGTAGCACCAAGCGTCAGCGCATGATGCATATCGCGATGGAAAACAAACTGCCCCTAATCACACTTGCACAGAGTGGCGGTGGCAACCTCAAGCTACTTGGTGACTTCTTTGGACCTTCGGGCTCGGCATTTGCCACACAAGCTCGGCTTTCAGCGGCGGGGATACCACAGATCACCGTCGTCCACGGGAGTGCCACCGCTGGCGGGGCCTACCAGCCTGGCCTGTCTGACTATGTGATCATGATTCGCAAACAGTCCACCGTGTATCTGGCAGGCCCCGCATTATTAAAGGCCGCCACCGGTGAAGTCGCTACCGATGAAGAGATTGGCGGTGCAGAAATGCACGCCGAGGTCGCTGGGACGGCAGACTATCTCGCAGAAAACGATGCCGATGGCATTCGCATTGCCCGAGAAATCGTTGGCAAATTGGGCTGGGATAAAAACCGTTTCGCCGCGCCGAAAAACGCTTATTCGGAGCCCTTATACCCTAGTGACGATTTGTTAGGAATCGTACCCGAAGATCCAAAAAAGCCCTTCGATATGCGTGAAATAATAGCCCGTATCGCCGATGCTTCGGATTTTCTCGAATTCAAACCCGACTTTGACACAGGCACTCTCTGCGGTCACATCATGCTGGAAGGGCAAAGTTGCGGCGTCATTGGAAACAATAGCCCTATTACCGCCAAAGGCGCCGCCAAGGCCGGGCAATTTATCCAACTGTGTGAGCAATCTAAGACACCACTACTTTTTCTACACAATACCACCGGCTTTATTGTCGGCACTGAAGCTGAGCAGGCCGGCATTATCAAACATGGCGCAAAACTCATTCAAGCGGTTACCAATGCCAAGGTTCCGCGAATCAGCGTTGTCATTGGCGGTTCCTACGGCGCTGGTAATTACGCGATGTGCGGTCGAGGTATGGAGCCTCGCTTTATGTTTGCCTGGCCGCGCACAGTGGTATCGGTCATGGGTCCTGCGCAAGCCGGCAGCGTGATGCGCCAAGTTGCTGAGGCCAAAATGAAGCGCGCGGGTCAGGTCGACGACAACCTGCTCGATGCACTGGAAAAAGACACCGTGGACACCATGACCGCAAAATCACAGGCACTGGCAAACACCGCGCGACTGTGGGACGACGGCATTATCGATCCGCGCGACACGCGAGA
Organism: Litorivivens sp.; assembly: GCF_041625495.1. Classification (GTDB taxonomy): domain Bacteria; phylum Pseudomonadota; class Gammaproteobacteria; order Pseudomonadales; family Spongiibacteraceae; genus Litorivivens. Next base: position 1,975 of record NZ_JBFJTH010000064.1, read on the forward strand.
AGTGATCGCCTTTGCGCTGAGCGTTTGTATTGAGGGCGACCAGCGTGAGGTAAACCCCAACACCTTTGGTATTGCCCGTTTGTGATTAGCCCCGAAATGCCGCATTAACCAGGAGACACACCGTGCTACCGACTTGTCAGGAGCTCTTGCTCAGTCTGGACGACGGCGTATTGACCATTACGCTCAATCGCCCTCAAAAGCGCAACGCGATGAACGACCGCCTCGTCGAAGAGATGATGGCTGTTTTTAGTGCAATTGAAGGCGACCGTAACGTTCGCACCGTGGTGCTGCGGGGTGCGAAAGGCAACTTCTGCGCCGGGGGTGATATCAGCGGCATGCGAACAGACAACGATAAGGGCCAAGCCATCACCCCGGAACAGGCGGCATGGAATTTCAATCGCAGTTTTGGTCATATGATTACGCTAGTGAACCAAGCGCCACAGGTCGTCGTGTGCGTGCTGGAGGGCGCGGTGCTTGGTGGTGGCTTTGGCCTGGCCTGCGTTTCCGATATCGCCATTGCCGATAAACAGGCAATGTTCGCAATGCCGGAAACCGGTCTCGGCATCATTCCCGCGCAGATCGCCCCCTTTGTGGTTTTACGAATCGGCCTGACGCAAGCAAGACGATTAGCACTGACGGGCGAGCGCATCAGCGGTCAGGACGCGCAAAATCTTGGGCTGGTACATCATGTCACCGATAGCCCTGAAGCCCTTCAGGACCAACTAGCCAAAACGCTGTCCAGCGTTAAGCGTTGCGCACCAGGTGCCAATGCAGAAACCAAAGCCCTTATGTTGCAAGTTGGCTCGACTGAGCTTGAAGCACTGTTAGACCATGCTTCAGACCGATTTGCTGTCGCGCTTACCGGCGCTGAGGGCCGAGAAGGCACGCAGGCTTTTATGGAAAAACGCAAACCGAACTGGGCACAACAGAGTTGAGAACAACAATGACCTCCATTACCTCGAACCCGATCACGAAAGTACTGATTGCCAATCGCGGCGAAATTGCGGTTCGCGTAATTCGAACGGCGCGCGAGCTGGGCTATCGCACCGTTGCCGTCTACAGCGAGGCGGATGCAGATGCGCCCCATGTACAATTGGCAGATCAGGGCGTCTGTATCGGCGCTCCGGCCGTGGGTGACTCCTATCTTCGCTCTGACAAAATTCTGGAGGCCGCGCAGCGAACCGGTGCCGACGCCATTCACCCCGGCTACGGCTTTCTGTCCGAAAATGCCGATTTTGCACGTGCCTGTGAAGCTGCCGGCCTGACCTTTATTGGCCCCGGCGCCGATGCAATTGAATTGATGGGCAGCAAGCGTCTTTCTAAGATTGCGATGATCGAAGCCGGTGTGCCCTGCATCCCCGGCTATGAAGGAGCGGATCAAAGTGATAACACTTTGATTGCAGAAGCCAAGCGTATCGGCTTTCCGCTTATGGTGAAGGCATCTGCAGGCGGAGGCGGTCGCGGGATGCGCTTGGTGCATCACGAGCGTGAACTTGCAGAACAGATTCGTACCGCCCGCTCGGAAGCCCAATCGGCCTTTGGCAGTGACGAGCTTATTTTAGAGCGTGCAGTGATAGAGCCGCGACACATTGAGATACAGGTATTCGCTGACAACCACGGCAACTGCATATACCTGGGTGAACGCGATTGCTCTGTGCAGCGACGACACCAGAAGGTCGTCGAAGAGGCTCCCTCACCTTTCGTCGACGAGACCCTGCGCACAGCCATGGGCGCAGCGGCAGTGAACGCCGCACTTGCGTGCAAATATCGCGGCGCGGGTACGGTGGAGTTTTTGGTCGACAAAGATCGAAACTTCTACTTCTTGGAGATGAACACACGCCTCCAGGTCGAGCATCCCGTCACGGAACTTGTTACAGGGCAGGATCTGGTGGCTTGGCAGTTACAGGTGGCCTGCGGCGAAACTCTTCCACTCTCGCAAGACGATATCCGCTTGCAAGGTCACGCCGTGGAAGTGAGATTGTATGCAGAAGACCCACGCAATCAGTTCATGCCGCAAACCGGGCGCGTGCTTCGCTGGGACTGGCCTGAACGAAAGGATTTTCGTGTTGATCACGGCATAGCGGAAGGACAAGTAATCAGCCCCCATTACGATCCGATGCTGGCGAAGCTGATTGCTTACGGCAAGAATCGACAGGAGGCCTTGCGTAAACTCGCTTCAGCGGTAACTGATACGACGCTGCTTGGCTTGAACAACAATAAGCTTTTTCTGGAAAACATTCTGCGTCATCCCGAGTTCATTGCGGGCAACGCCACCACGGCTTTTATCGAACAGATGTTCGCCGACGACGATAGCATGAGCGTGACCCAACCCTCGGCATTGACGCTGGCCACGGCAGGGCTAATTTACTTCCAGCGCGGTGTCGCCCAAAGCCCCAGTGGCTATAACTGGCGGCGCAGCAGCCCCAAGAGTTACGTTTATGATCTGGAGTTCGAAGGCGAGCACTATCGCGTATCTCTCAAGGACGATAATGATCACTTTTCCATTTCCGTTGGCGAAGAAACCTTCCAGCTTGAGCTCGTACGCTGGAACCACACTCATTGCACGATCGTCTACCAACAAGTACGCGAAAAAGTGTGCTTTGCCTTTGACGGCGATTCACTGGCGCTGGATTGTGGCACCGGTCACTTTCTGTTTACTGATCTGACACACGCACCCGCGGTTGCGGCGCTCGCTGCGGGCAGTGGTCAGATCAAGGCCACCATGGACGGTTCAATTGTTGCAATCTTTGTTGAACCGGGGCAGACAGTTTTCGCTGGCGACACTGTTGCTGTACTGGAAGCCATGAAGATGGAACATCAGCTAAAGGCAACGCTGGACGGCGTGGTGGAGTCGGTAAGCTGCTCCGTTGGCCAACAAGTAAAATCCCGTCAATTGCTGGTAACTATTGCGTCAGGAGATGGTGAATGAAGAAAGTCAGAATCGGCGGCGCGTCGGCGTTTTACGGCGATAGCCAACTTGCCGCCCGCCAGCTCGTCGACAAGGGCGACATCGACTACCTCGTGTTCGACTATCTGGCCGAAATTACGATGGGAATCTTGGCTAAAGCCAAAGCGCGGGATGACCGCCAGGGCTATGCGGTCGAGTTTGTCACCGTGGCCATGCAAGATGTCATTAGTGACTGCGCCGAGAAAGGGATAAAGGTGATCGCCAACGCCGGTGGGGTAAACGTACCGGCGTGTGTCACTGCCCTGCAGGCACTGTGTACCGACAAAGGCCTCGATCTGAAAATCGCCGGTGTATACGGAGACGATCTGAGTGATCGGCAGGCGGAACTCGCCGCGGACCTGATAGAAATGGAAACCGGTGCGCCGCTGCCAGAAAAGCTGGCGAGTCTTAACGTCTACTTAGGCGCACAACCCATTGCCGAGGCGCTGAAAGCTGGTGCCGATATTATCGTTACCGGGCGAGTGGTTGATAGCGCGGTCGTCATTGGCCCGCTCATGCACGAGTACGGGTGGCAGCAGGATAACTACGATGCCTTGGCTCAAGCTGCGCTGGCAGGGCATATTCTGGAATGCGGTGCACAATGTACAGGCGGCAACTTTACCGACTGGCATCTAGTACCGGATTTTTCGACCATGAGTTATCCGGTCGCCGAATTCAGCGAAGACGCAACCTTCGAGATCTGCATTCCACCAAACACAGGTGGCTTGGTGAATGTCGGCACCGTTGGCGAGCAGATGCTGTACGAGATTGGCGACCCAGCCAATTATCTACTACCCGACGTGGCCTGCGATTTTACGGCAGTCAACCTTCAGGCCAGTGGAACCGACCGTGTGCATGTCAGCGGTGCGCGCGGCCGCGCGCCAGGCCAGTACTACAAAGCTTGCGCCACTTGGATCGATGGCTATCGGCTGATGGGAATGGCTTTTATTGGTGGGCCACGAGCAGCCGAGAAAGCCCGCAGCAGCCTTAATGCCTGGGTTCAGCGTACCGAACGTGAATTTGAAAAACGTGGCTTGGAAGGCTACCGGGATACCTGTCTGGAAGTCATTGGCGCCGAATCCACCTACGGACCTCATGCCAAGGCAAGCGATACCCGCGAGGTCATGGCAAAGTACGGGCTACATCACAACAGCCGTGAAGCTCTTGGATTTGCATCGCGTGAATTTGCGTACCTGGCTACATCCGCAGCACCGGGAATGAGTGGCTTCGGCGGCGGCCGAGCACAGCCCTCCCCCCTAATACGCGTGCATTCCGCGCTGTTAGAAAAATCGAAAGTACCCGTTACCGTGCAGCTCGGAGACCAGATACTTAGTCAGACGACTTACGAATCCGAGAGTTCCGACGCCGCTGCTGGCGAGCGCTATTCGAACATTTCGATAACAGGAAGTAGCGAACTTGTTAGTGTGCCACTGGAAAAATTAGCTTATGCACGCAGCGGTGACAAAGGCGATATTGCCAACATTGGCGTCATCGCCCGTAAGCCAGAATACCTGCCTTGGCTGTACCAGCAGCTTACCGCCAAGGCGGTTGCCGACTATTTCGCTCATCTGGTCAAAGGCCGTGTCGACCGCTACGAGCTGCCCGGCATCAACGGTTTTAATTTCCTTATGAGAGAGGCTTTGGGGGGCGGCGGTAGTGCCTCGCTGCGAATAGATCCCCAGGCTAAAGCTTATGCTCAAATGCTGCTATCGATGGAGGTAAAGATCCCTGAACCCATGAGTTGAGCGAGTTGGAATTCCCTGCCTAACTTGGACACTTAGCACCGCGATTTTTAGGCTGCTTCAAAGGTCTCTGGGCTGACGGCGCTGAGGTAGCTGGGCTAGCCCAAAAACTAATTGGAAATAAGCCGCGTAATTTTCTGCGATATTTATACGCGCGCACTGATGCAGATTGCATATGAGTGCACCAAGCCTGCCTCTTCCCCACTCGAACCAGAAAACTATCATTTTTGCATTCGCCAAAAAAAATCTGGAGAACGCAATACAATCACTACACGCGCTCTATCACCATTGCCGAACCAATTCCGCCTGCCGCAAGACATACGACCAGACCGAGCTCAGCATCGCGCCGCTCCAACTCATGAAACAGTGTCGTGACTAATGAGGCGCCTGTAGCACCGAGTGCATGTCCAATAGCGATAAGGCCGCCATTGACGTTAACCTTATCGGGGTCGACCTCGTAGTTGCGCAGAAATTTTAGTGGCGTTGCCGCGAAGGCTTCCATAAATTCGATCAGATCCAAATCAGCAAGACTCAGCTTGCTCTGTTTCAGAACGGCTTCCATCGCATCAAAGCCTGCGGAAAACTGGATAACCGGATCGCCAGAAGCTTCGGCATAGGCGCGTATGCGTGCACGCGGTTTCAAGCCTGCGGCTTCACCTGCAGTTTTAGAACCGGTTAATACCAACGCCGCCCCATCCGACAAGCCGGGGCAGTTCGCAACCGAATGCAGGTGGCTGATGGCTCCCAGCTGGGGGTAGGCAGCCAGCATCATGGCATCGGCTTCGGCCGCTCCTATTTCGGCAAAAGCCGGGGGCAATTTGGCGAGTTTTTCCAGCGTAAGATCTGGGCGTAGCCATTCATCGCGCGCGAGCGCCAGCTTCCCGTCGGCGTGTCGCACGGGTGTGACGCTGCTGTCGTAATGCCCGTTATCCCAAGCAGCGACCGCGCGCTGATGAGAAGTCAGGCTTAACGTATCCAACTCTGCTTTATTGTAGCCTTCAAGGCTAGCAATCAGTTCTGCACCCATAACGGGCAAAGCCCAGCGCAATTCTCGGCGCAGGTCGTCGTTGAGATAGTAGTCCGCCTTGTCGGCCATGAAAGGCACTTGCGACATACTTTCCACACCACCCGCCAAGCTCAGGCCCGGTTGCCCGGCCTGCGCCCACAGCGCAGATTCCCCCACGGCACTCAGGCCGGACACACAGTAGTTGTTGAGGGTTTTGGTGGCAACAGTGTCCGGTAATTGGGACGCCAACCGGCTTACCAGCGCGATATGCCCGCCTTGGGAACGCACTTGCCCTACACAACCTAGCAGTAATCGCTCCACGCCACCCATGGCGTCGTCGCCATTGCGTTCTGCTAATGCATCAATCAATTGTGAGACCATGCTGTGTGGAGCAATACTGCTCAGAGCACCGCCGGGTTTATCCTGGGTAGCCGCTTGGCCTTTGCCACGCGGTGTACGCAAAGCGTCGTAGATATAGGCATCTGTCATCACTAGGCAACTCCCACAACAAAGGACACGTTGGTAGTGGCGGAACCACCAACATTATAAGTACCGACTTTTTTCGCACCGGCCACCTGCATATCTCCGGCGTTACCCGTGGTCTGCCGCCAGGCGTCCAGCACCATGCGGATACCGGTGGCGCCTACGGGATGGCCCTGACCAATGAGACCGCCAGAAGGGTTGATGGGAAGTTGCCCGTCAAAAGCGATAGTCCCCTCTTCCACGGCTTTCCAAGCTTCGCCAGGCGCGGTAATACCGAAGTGTTCAATGGCCATGTATTCGGTAATGGTGAAACAGTCGTGAAGTTCGATGGCATCTAGCGCTTCGGGGCCGGCGATACCCGCGCGCCGGTAGGCGTCCGTTATTGCTTTGCGCGTCCAAGGAAAAACGTAATCCTGGTTTCGGCTGGATTCAATCTTAGTCTGCTGTAGCATCGGCGCCGTCGTATGCCCCCAACCCAATATGCGCGGCAGGGAATCAAGGGCGATACCCCTTCTGTCGGCGTATTCCTTCGCCTTTTTAGCGGAGGCCAGAAATACAACCGCCGCGCCGTCGGTGATCTGGCTGCAATCGTGGCGCCGCATCCACCCCTCTACCACTGGGTTGTCGCGTTCGTCCTGGCTAAAGCTGTTTTCGGCAAACGTCCAGCTACGCGTTTGGGCGTTGGGGTTACGTTTGGCATTGCTAAAGTTGATCCGCGCGATCTCACTCAAGTGGTCATGTTTGAGTCCATAGCGGCGCTCATACTCTTGCGCCAGATCGGAAAACATCGCCGGCCAAACATACTTAACCTGCGTGGCTTCACGACCCACCCAGCACGCAGCACCAAGGTTATTGGCCGCGATATCGCCACTAACGTTGCGCATCAGCTCAACCCCGGCCACACACGCCAGGTCGTAGTGTCCGCTCTCGATGTCCCGCATTGCAGCTAGCATCGCCAACGAACCGGAGGCGCAGGCTCCCTCGTGACGTGAAGCCGGCATACCGGCAAAATCTGGGTGAACATGACCGAAGAAACCGCCGAGCATACCCTGGCCGGTAAACAGTTCCGCCACAAAGTTACCGACATGGCCAACCTCGACCTCTTTCGCATCCAGTTGGCAATTTTCGAGGCCGCTGTTAACGGAAGTCGCAAACAGATCAAACAGGCTTTTGTCATCGCGCGTCCAGTTGCGACCAAAGTCGGTTTGTGCGCCGCCGAGAATAAACACTTCACTCATTTGCGTCTCCTGACATTGAAGGCTTGAGAATAACGTCCTGTTTTAATCAAAGTTGTTGGCGATTTGCTGGTCCGAAGCCCAGCAAGCGTGAGTACCACTGCAAATGCGGTGTGGCAGAACAATCTCGCAAACAGGACCGGCCTCGATATTTTTTGCGTCGATCAAAACACACGTGGAACGATTGCGCTTCATGTCAGTAAGAAAGCTAACCAGATAACCGTCATCTTCATCTTTAGCGCCTTCGCGCGGCACGAAGGGAGCCTCGGAACCGTAGACTTCATCCCCAAAATCGTAACGTTGAGCCGTGCCGGTTTCGAGGTCGTGCTTAATCAGGCCTGTGAACAGGAACCAACCCTCCTTCAACGTGGTGCTGTACACGTAGCGGTTTTTTACACCTGCGTATTGCTGATTGATCGTGCCAAATTCTACGACTTCCTCGTCGTAAAGCACTTCTTCTCGGGTTGTGCCATCTTTGAGGTTAAATCGCCACCGGTGCAGTTGCGGCTTCACTCCATGCATGTTCAAGAAAGCATACAGTTGACGATATTTCTCGGGACCAAAATCCAACGGCGGCGGCTCGGGATTATTCTGGAAGTAGCCATCCAACACCAGCTCGTCACCCTCTTCCCAGGCATTGGTCCAGTGAAGTACATAGGTCGACTCTGCCTCAAACCAACGTATGTCTTCGGGCTGGCCGAAACGCGGAATGACAGCAAAACGTGACGGCAAATCATGCATCACGGGTACATGCATGTTCTGTTTCAACAGCTCCTCATGCCAGAACATGGGGAAATCATTGAGAATCGCATAGTTCTTCGAGAACGCCATATCGTGGGGTAATCGCGGCCCCGGCAGATCTACCGGCACGTAGTGTTTGAGGCGGTTGTCCGCACCCACCACGCCGTAGTGCATATAGGGCGCGTGCTTAGAGTAATTGAAAAACAGCAGCTCCCCGGTTTTCTCGTCAACCTTGGGGTGGGCCGAAATGCCGTCGATGGGCGTCCATGCTTCTATACCCAAATTATCGAGAGTGTAAGGATCGAGACGATAGCCCTCGCCGCACTGCCAAAACGTCGATAACGCCTCTCCCGCATGAACGACAACATCGGTAGAAGAAGAGTCTTTCAGGTGCTCATGCGCACCCCAGCCGGGGCGTTTTGAATTTTCTGGTTTGCCGGCCATACCAATCCATAAGGGACCGCCCGCTTCTGCCTCGGCAGCAAAGCCTCGGGTGCGCACAAAGCGATTGCGATACTCCACCTTGCCATTGGTAAAACGCATCATGTGCAACATGCCATCGCCGTCGAATGGGTGATATTTACCAATAGATTCGTGCACCGGATTTTCCGTGTTTCTCAGATAAACACCGCTGATATCTTTGGGAATCTCACCGATGACCTCCATGTCCGTTGCAGTGACTTCCTCAAAGTTTGGAGTCCAAGCGCCACTGCGATAGGGATGTTCATCGTGTTCAGGGAGTGTGCTATCCACACGATTCACGAGGGTAGTAGGCATTGCAATTCCTTGTCAGTGATTTGTTTCGGGTTACTTGTTTTTAGGCGGACGTGGTATCAAAGAGGGCGTTGCGGCCTTGTAGCGTTGGTACTCCGCGTTATCACCCCATTCTTTATCAGCGCGCTGTTCAAGCAGGGGCACACCGCTGACACGGGTGAGCAGCACGGCAACAAACACCGGTGAGATCAAGGTAACGTATTGCCACCCCTGCAAAACCGGAAAGGCGATAATCGCGACGCCAAACCATAAAACGATCTCGCCAAAGTAGTTGGGATGTCTCGACCAGGCCCACAGCCCAGTTTGAATAAAGCGCCCGGCATTGTTCGGGTCAGTGCGAAAAGTATTCTTTTGCCGATCTGCCACAGCCTCGATTGCAAAACCACAGAGCCAGACGACAAATCCGATACCACCGATCAGCCCCAGCGGCTGACTTTGCTCACCGGTCATTGCCGCCAGTGCGCAGGCCAGCGTCAGCAGAACCCAGAGCCCTTGCAGACTCCACGTGCTTAAGAAACGTGGAAAGATCCCCTTAATCGCGTCAAAGCGTGGATCTTTGCCCGCCCGGCGAATACGCAGAAACAGAAATGATCCAAGGCGCCCGGCCCAGATAAGCACCAGCACACCCAACAGCAACGAACGTGGGTCGGCATTGCCGTAGACCAGCGCAATGATGACCAGTGTTATATAGGTCAGACTGCCGGTCAGGTCGAAATAGTGCTCGGTCTGTGCCAGATAGGACGGAATAAAAACGACCCACTGCACAACGAAGCCAATCACCGCACAAATGGCGAACAGTGGCCAGCCAGCCAGTTGAATTGATGCAGGGCTGGCCGCCAGGACGACGGCTCCGGCCAACAGAAAAATAATGGCGTGCGCGATCATCGCGCGAATCCAGGGTTTCACGTGTCAATCTCCAAAAAAACGCTGCAAACAAACGCTACCAATTACACGTCCTAATCAGGCGTCAGTGTTTTCCAACAAACGGGCGATGACGCCGCCCAGTTCTCGATGCAAGGCGTCTCCGGGCGCCATTTGCAAGACCGCCGGATTGTTGTATCCCTCCGACAGAATCATCATTGCCCGCGCGATGTCTCTTGCCTCGCCCGCCCTGAAAAGCCGTGCACTCTGACCAAGGCGAACAAAGCGCTCGCAATGATCAATCGCGCGTTTCTCGCTGTCGGCATAAACCTCTCGCACTGCAGCAGAACTCAGTGCCTTGGCCTGCGATAGAGCAAACAGCACACTGTTCGAACGGAAAAAGCGAACACACCCCGCGACCCACTGGGCCGCAAACGTTTCAAGCCCCACGTCCAGCAGCCGCTCCACTTGCAGCCCGTCGGTAACATGCCGCACCAGATCATCCATCAGTGCCCGATAAGCGGCATCAAAGGCTTCGTCTTGCGACTCGAAATGGTTGTAAAAGGTGGCGGTTGAGGCCTTGGCACGCCGGGCAACCTTTTCAGCATTGAAGCTTCCGCTGCCCTCCAGTTCCTTACGAACGGCTGCAACCAGTCGCAGGCGAGTGCGATCCGTTTTGCTCAATGTTCCCTGAGTAGCGGGCGATGACGTCATCTTGGCAGCTCATTTCTATACTTAATTTCGATTAGTTTGACACATTTGTATTATAAAAGTACAGTTGTCGCGAATATATTAGAAAGTTTTTCTATTTTTAGAGGACTCTCCCGTGACCAAGCACGTAGCCCAACGCCCTCAGCGCCACCAGACCCAGCGGCTTTACCGCCATATCAGTAGCCCGTTGCTGGCCCTACTGACAGCCAGCAGCGTGGTGGCCCAGCCACAAGACAATGCTCCGCGCCGACAGCTGGAGGAGGTTGTGGTCACCGCCCAAAAGCGCTCGCAAAGCCTGACCGACGTGCCGGTGTCCGTTACCGCCCTGAGCGGCGACCGCCTGTCGGATGCGGGCATCGAGAATCTCAGCGATCTGTCTGAGTACGCACCCAACTTCAAGCTGGTGGACTCCGGGTTCATCCCGAATATCTATATGCGCGGCGTGGGTTCGGGCTCGAATCAGGGCTTTGAATTGTCGGTTGGCATTTTCACCGATGGCGTTCATCTAGGCCGCCCACACCAAACCCGCTCAGCGTTTATGGATCTGGAACGCGTCGAGGTACTGCGCGGGCCGCAGTCGATACTGTTCGGAAAGAATGCAATCGCCGGCGCACTGAGCCTGATATCTGCCAAACCCGGCGACGAGTTTGAGTTTGACATCAGTGCACTGAAGGGACGCTCTGACGATCGACACGAAGTGAGCGGTGCAGTCTCTGTTCCGGTGACAGACAGCTTCGGTTTTAGGGTGGCTGGACGAGTACGCGAAGAAGAGGGCTATATGTATAACGAGGTGCTTGATCGCGACGAGCCGGGCGTCGATGAGAGTGCCTGGCGACTGACCCTGGCTTATGCCCCGAACGACGTATTGGACAGCACCCTAAAGCTTGAAACCTCGACGCGAGAGCAAACCGGACGCACCTACGAAATGATCCGCGATAGCGCCCTCACACGATGCTCCGGGGAAGATACGCAGAAGAACGGACGCCGCGCCGCTGACGCTAACGAAGAAGGTGAAATCGACACCTACAACGCCACATTGAATGTCGACTGGCACCTTGAAGCCGGAACGCTGACCAGCGTTACCGCCAAAACGGGCTACGATTCCGCAGATCTGTTCGACGCCGACTCAAGCAGTTTCGATACACTCTACATTTTTGGCACAGAAGATTACGACCAGTTCAGTCAGGAACTGCGCTTTACGTCCCCTACCGGCGGATTCATGGAATACATTGCGGGGGTTTTCTACCAGGAAAATAACCTGCACTTTTATGAAGAAGGCCCACTGAAAGTTCGCACCGGTGGCGTTCAACCGACCGGCGTTTGTGCCCTCGACACCCAGGTCGTTGTTGATACTTTCCTCGACAGAGATTTTTACGTAGACACAGAAGCCTGGTCGGCTTTCTTTCAATTTACGCTCAACTGGACGCCCACCCTGCGTACGACATTTGGTTTGCGCAAAGTCGAGGAGGAAAAAATATCCTCAAGGGAATTCCGCATCTACAACGATGAAGGTCGCGGCTCGGCCGACCCCGCAACCCTTTTCCTGCTGGACAACCTTCGCATCAACCCTCATAGCCTGCAGGGTGAACGCGAAGCATCGAATCTACTGCCATTGGTCAACCTGCAATGGGATGCTACCGATACGATGATGGCCTATGTGAGCTACACCGAAGGTGCCAAATCCGGCTCCTACGATGCGCGCGGCAACAATGACCGCGACGAATTCAACGGTGGCGGCCGCAACTACGAATACGACGATGAACTGGCCGATGCCTGGGAAATCGGCGCAAAGATGACGCTGGCAGATGGCACAGCCGATTTGAACATTGCCCTGTTTTACGTTGAATACACCGATATGCAGGTCAGCGTTTACGATGGCTCATCCGCTTTTAACGTGCTGAACGCCGGTGAAGCCTTGACTCAGGGCCTGGAAATGGATGGTCGCTGGCTGGTCACGGACTGGTTCCAGCTTACTGGCTCGGTAGCCTATCTGGACTTTGAATGGACGGAGTACGACAACGGCCCATGTTATGTCGGACGCAGCGACAGCAACCCGGACGGCTCGTGCTCACTGACAGGCATGGAAAATATACAGACGCCCGAATGGACCGCTTCCGTGTCCACAAATTTCACTTTCCCTCTGCCGGGCAATCTTCTGGTGGGAATCACCCTGGACGCCAACTACAAAGACGACCACTTTACATCTTCAGACCTTGATCCCCGCGGTTTTCAGGAAGCGACAACGCGCTACAACGGCCGGGCCCAGATTGGCGCCGACGACGGGACCTGGAATATTGCGCTGGTTGGGAAAAACCTGAGCGATGAAACCACCATAGGCGCTTCGGCCGCGACCCTGCTCGACGTTGGCGGTTACCGCGCGACCATAGAGCCAGCGCGCACGGTGTATCTGGAAGGCAGATATCGCTACTAAACATCCGGCGAGGGGAAGGTACCGCAACTTCCCCTCGATAAAAACCACAATGCATTGCAATTTGCGAAAACTGGGAATAATTGCAAGTGGTCGCCGCGAGTCCACCAGTAACTCGATAATAAATAAGGATAATCCCGCCAAGACCAGAATTGGCATCTAAGTTGCAGCTACCGCCCTCAACGAACAACACCAAATGAGAGCAGGGACATGACAACGCACGCAACAGCACAGCAACGGGACATACTCATAATCGAGGAATCGATAGCAGCGCGAGTCGAACTCAAGCTTCGACTCTCCTCACTAAATTGTGCAGTCCACATCGCATCTAGCTATGAGCAAGCTATTCACACTCTGCAGGAACGCAGCCTCTGCCTTGTGCTCGCTTCTGAATCCTTAAGCCCGGCAGACAGAGCTGCACTCAGAAAGCGCATAGAAAGGCTTGCAACCAAAAACCAACCACGCCTCGTCAGCATCCGAGATACCGGACTCGACTTTCCTTTCAATGACGACTACCAGGATTGGATTGAAACTGAAGTTGGTGTCGAACAGGATCTGGCGACCTACGAACCAAGGATAACTGCCGAGGAATTTTCGGATCTTCGCAGCAGCATGCCCCCTATGTACTCATGAGGCTTGCACAGAATGTCGGTGCTAGCCGATTAGTCAAATTTAGGGCGGACTGCCAGCACCTGTTGCCAGAATGACAGCACCGATAACCAGTGCCAGCGCAGAAGCCGCGCCCAGAATTGGCAGCCATTTAAAACGTGGCGGCGTTGGCTCAGGAGCCAGTTGCTGCTCCAGATACTCTTTCAATAACTGAGTGTTCCGGGTATTGGCTTTATAAAAGGCGTCGAAGGCATCGCCCACCACCGGCAGCAGGCCACCGACAAAGTCGATGCCCATATTACGTAATATACGCAGTTTAAGTTCGCCGTCAGCACCTGCACGATGCGCTTCCAACAATACATACCCCGAAAAACCCAAGCCTATAACATCGCCGACACCAGGCAATAAACCCACAACAGCATCGGCACCAATGCTGAAGTTGGTGAAAGGAATTTTTATACTGCTGTCGGTAAAACGACTGAATTTTTCCAAACGTTTAAGCACAGCCAGTTGTTGCTCTCGCGTTGGCTGACTAACGTTATTGTTCGGCATAACAGAAAATCTCCGAAAAAATATTTGTGGCGACGGCTATAACAACAGCCCAACGTTGTAAGTTGGGTACTGGTGACGGTTGCACCAGATATGTTCATGCTATCGTAGGCAATCATGTCAGAACCAGTGAATATCGCATGAGATCCGCACTACGCCAATACCGGCCACTTCGGCTAGAATGGCTCGCGTATCTGCAACCGGATAGAAGATGCCGCTCGAAAACACCACAAAGTCAGACCTCTTGCTGGTGCTTGTCACACTCCTCGCAGCCCTAGGCTGGATATTGTCCAGAGAAGCCGTCAGCGTCATGCCGCCACTGCTCTTTATGTCGGTGCGCTTTATTCTGGCCAGTGCAATTCTCGGCTTCTTTGCTCGCCGGCAACTGCCTGTACTCGGTGTGGCGGCACTCGCTCGCAGCCTACGTGTAGGCGCTGTATTTGGTATTGCGATGAGCCTGTGGGTTGTCGGACTTAAGCAGTCGACTCACGTCGGCGAGGCCGCGTTTATCGCCAGCCTTGGTGTGATAATGGTGCCATTGATTGCGCGAGTGTTCTTCAGCGAAGCCATCCCACTATATACCTGGCTGGCCATGCCCTTTGCTGTGACCGGTTTAGGCTTTCTGTCATTGAGCCACGGATTGCGCCTCGAAAGCGCCCAACTACTACTATTAGCGTCGGCCGCAATTTTTGCGCTGTACTTTAACCTCAATACTCGCGCCGCAAACAGCCAATTCAGCACGCTCGACAATGGTGAAACCCATGAAACTGAGCGTATTCCAGTACTCGCTCTAACCACCGTGGTTCTCGGCTGCGTCGGCATGATCACCGGCCTGCTATCGCTGTTGCTAGAGCCCTGGGCGCCAACGCTGCGTGAAGCATCACCGATAATCGCCTTCTGGATAGTCGCGTCAGCACTGATCTCTACAGCACTGCGTTTTCTGGTGCAGACCTACGCCCAAAGCATGACCCGCCATAGCAATGGTGTTGTCATCATGGTGCTGGAGCCAGTCTGGGTCGCCATCATTGCCGTTTTCTGGTTTTCCGAAAGTATGACTGACAGTCAGCTCATTGGCTGCGCACTAATCTTCCTATCGTTGCTGGTGAACCGCTTGAAGGTACTGGCCGGGCTATTCAGACGCAGAGCCCGATAACCACGCCCAACAAGCCACTGGATTGTCGAGATATCACCAATCCATAGTGGTAACCGCCAACGTCAGCCCTGGCGGTTTTCATCCACGTGACAAAATGCCGCTATAGGTTTGGTTGGTCACCTCTAACGGATCTGGCTATCGCCTAATTCCGCAGAAATTCCGCAATCTCGAAAGCCAATTCCAGCACCTGATCGGCATTCAAACGCGGATCGCATTGCGTTTGATAGCACTTGGCCAGATCCGCATCAGAAATCTGGTAAGCGCCGCCGGTACACTCGGTCACATGCTGACCGGTCATTTCAAGATGAATACCACCCGGGTAAACCGATTCACCTTCGAGCAAGGCAAAGAACTGCTTGATCTCTGACAAAATCCTGTCAAAGGAGCGGGTTTTAAACCCGCTTGTCGCCTTCACGGTATTCCCATGCATGGGATCACATGACCACACAACATGCCGCCCCTCATCACGCAGTGTGGCCGCTAATCCCGGCAGCACCTTTGCGATATTATCGCTACCCATTCGACTGATTAGCGTCAGTCGACCTGGCTCATTACCCGGGTTGAGTGCATCGACCAACCGCACCAGTTCATCCGATGTCATCGTTGGACCAACTTTCACGCCGATTGGATTATCAATGCCTCGGAAGAATTCAACATGCGCACCATCGAGTTGACGTGTCCGCTCACCAATCCAGACCATATGGGCAGATGATTCGTACCAATGTCCGGACACCGGGTTTTCGCGTGCCAACGCTTCTTCATAAGGCAGTAGCAGCGCTTCGTGCGACGTAAAAAACTCCGTGCGACTCAACGCTGGATGGCTTTCGCTATTAATGCCACAGACTTCCATAAAGGACAGTGCGTCCTGAATGGTGCGGGCGATCTGCTCATAGCGATCGCGCAATGGATTGTTCTCAAGAAAGCCCAAATTCCATTTGTGCACCTGATGCAGATCGGCTTGTCCACCGCCGATAAAAGCTCGCAACAAATTCAATGTTGTGGCTGATTGATTGTACGCCTGAATCATTCGTTCAGGGTCAGGATCTCGTGAGCCCATATCGAAGGCCGACGCATTAATAATGTCACCGCGATAACTGGGCAGGCTGGTACCATCGCGTTCTTCGTTATCCGCAGACCGGGGCTTGCCAAACTGCCCCGCAATACGGCCAACCTTGACCACCGGGCGACGCCCCGCATACGTGAGCACGATAGCCATCTGCAGCAATACGTTAAATGTACTGCGTACAGAGTCTGCAGAGAAGTCAGAAAAGCTCTCCGCGCAATCACCTCCCTGCAACAGGAAGGCCTCTCCCTTCGCAACGCTCGCCAGACGATTACGCAGCATGGCGACCTCGTCGTCTAGGACCAAGGGCGGCATCAGGCGCAGACGGGCTTCAACATCCTTTACGGCAACTGCATCGCGATATAAAGGTTGCTGCAAAGCTTCCTTTTGACGCCAACTTGCCGGATTCCACATGTCATTACTTACCACTAAACCGTCCTTCTCTCATTATCCGGATCTTACCAGGCCAACCGATCGTACTCGGCAGATAATGGCTGGCCAATAACCCCGTTCACTGTAATGCTATAAAAATCTACTCGCTACCGAGCACTGCCATCAGGTCTGAATACCCCTACCCGACTAGTGCAATATATGTACAAACTACGCAACTACCGTCGTGAGCAGGTCATACTCTAAGAGCCGATTGAACAGCATACGCAGCATTTAACCCAGTGGCTGTAGGGCAATATATCCACTCGACTGTCAATTTGGGTACAACTCACCGAGGCCCATGATACCAGCCGAGCACTCATTCCAGTACCTAGCGATCCAAACGACGATTGCTACTTCGTCACGTGCCGCAAGGGAATGTAGATTGTTGCGCTTGTACTAACATACAGGGATACCACATGCTAAAACTTCCGCACTGCAACCACCTCAGCAGAATAGTAAAGCCATAACCTGAAAGGGCCCCATAACAGGGCCCACAGAATATATCTCGATAATAACCGAGGGGCAGGAATAGAAATTCAGAAAGGTTACTTCAGATCAGCGTGCATGCATTCTAGCGAAGCCTTCCGAAGAGATCGTTTGTTCATACAGTAGTATTCTTTAGGTAAAGCGGAGAGATCCTTCGCCAGGTTCTTAGCTTCTTCCATCAGCCTGTTCTGATCAACAAGCTTATCGAGAAACCCCGCTGCTATCGATTCAGCTGGAGAATAGCGCTTGGACTGAACCACCGCCATGGTCTTTTCCGCGATAGAAATGCGGTCGTGTATCAACGCCAACAGTACGGGCGTAAACGGCATACTAATGGAAGTTTCGGGCAAACAAATCTGAAAGTCAGAATTCGCGCCAACTCTGTTGTCGGAGGCCATCAACAAAAAAGCTCCCATGCCAATAGCATGCCCATCACAAGCAGCAATTACTGGAAGCGGAAATTCATACAACCGAGTGAGCATTGCCATACCACCCGCCACCAGCTTATCTGCAACCTCGGCCCCCTGCTGAAAAGCCTTAAGGTCAAAGCCCGCACAGAA
>NZ_JBFJTH010000065.1:0-19274 GCF_041625495.1 Litorivivens sp.
CGAAATTGAGCGTCTTAAGGCACAGTCCAAGCAGACTGACGCCAAAATCGAAGCCACCGCCAGCGCGGTTGAGCGCGGCGGCAACAGCGGCTGGAGCAGCAAGACCTCTATTGGCGGTTACGGCGAGCACCATTTCAATCATTTCAAAGACAAAGACGATCAGGTAGATGCACACCGCTTTGTTGTTTATATCGGGCACGAATTCACCGATACCATTCGCTTCTTCTCTGAAGTCGAGCTGGAGCATAGCCTGGCGGGCGACGGCAAGCCGGGTGAGGTTGAGCTGGAGCAAGCCTTTATTCAGTGGGATTACGCCCAGAACCACAATGTCACCATCGGTCAGTTCCTGATCCCGGTTGGCATTCTGAACGAAACGCACGAGCCGGATACTTTCTACGGCACCGAGCGCAACAATGTTGAAGGTCGCATCGTACCAACTACCTGGTGGGAAACCGGCGTGATGCTCGGCGGTGAAATTCTGCCCGGCCTGACCTATAACCTGGCTGTGCACAGCGGCCTGGAAATTCCTGTTCCGCCGAGCAGCAGCGCGTTTGCTATCCGTAGCGGTCGTCAAAAATCCGCCGAAGCCAATGCAGAAGATCTGGCCTACACCGCACGCATCAAGTACACCGGCATCAGCGGTCTTGAGCTGGCTGCCACTGCGCAGCAACAGCAGGACGTAACTCAGGGCGCATTGCCCGGTGAAGATGCCGAAGGCACATTGCTGCAAGCCCATGCGCGCTACTCCATTGCCGGTGTTACGCTGACCGCGTTTGCCGCCCAGTGGGATATCGACGGCGATACTTTCGAGCTGGCAGGTGCCGACGAACAGGAAGGTGCTTATCTTGAAGCGTCTTACAAAATCACTCCGAAACTGGGTGTGTTTGTGCGCCAGAGCGAGTGGGACATGCGAGCCGGCGGTTCTGCCGATACCGAGATCGAACAGGTTACTGCGGGTGTGAACTACTGGCTGCATGAGCGTGTTGTGCTGAAAGCTGATATCGTTGATCACAAGCCGCCCAGTGGCACTGCGACTGATAACGACGGCTTTAACCTCGGTGTTGGCTGGAGTTTCTAAGCCTGTATGGCAAAATATTCTTCATGTGCATTAGGGGGCGGTAGCCCCCTTTTTTGTCGATTAAGTCGATTTGTTAGTGCTGTGCTTCTTGTTTTGCTGGCAGGGTCAGCGCTGGCGCGCGGCAGCTATATGACCATGGCGGAATTTGTCGACAGCGGTTTTGGTGGTGAAGTGCCAGCGCCAAAAACGCTGTGGCTTAGCGGCGACGTGCAGCAACGCCTGGAGCGTATTTTCGGGCATCCTTATAAGGCCTTGCGGGTTCGCTATTGGCAGCAGGACGGCAAAACGGCATGGATGTTGGAAGAAATTGGTAAGGAAATGCCCATCACGATGGGTGTGCTGGTCAATGGCAATAGCATAGAGCGAGTTCGTATACTCACTTACCGTGAAAGTCGTGGCGGCGAAGTTCGCCATCCCTTCTTTACCGAGCAATTTGAAGGCGCGGTGTTGCAGGCCGACGACGCGCTCGACAGACAGATCGATGGTATTACCGGTGCAACACTCTCCGTTCGCGCCGTGACTCGCGTTGCCCAAGCGGCACTGGTGTTGGCTGAAGTGGTGAATCAAACCCCCTGATGAAACGTTCTCTGCGGTTGTTTCTGTTGCGTTGGCATCGGCGCCTCGGTGTCGCGGTTGCCTTGGTGGTAGTCATGCTCGTGGTCACTGGCATTGTGCTCAACCACAGTGCCGAACTCCGGTTGGATGAAAAGCCGGTGCGACAGGACGTGCTGCTGAAACGTTACGGTGTTGAACTTCCGGCCATCACCAGTTTTGAAGCCGGCGATCAACGTCTGAGTCTCGTGGGTGAAAATCGTCTTTTTCTCAATCTGAAAGAAATAGCCTATTGCGAATTACCGCTTACGGCGGGCATGGCCTATCAGGGCGGCTTGCTCGCGCTGTGTCGCGATCAGCTGTTGCTGCTGACGCGAGAGGGTGAAGTGGTGGAACGCCTGGGGAGTGCTTATGGGTTGCCCTCCAATATTGAGCGGGTGGGAATGGTCACCGGTCAACATGAGCAGCTGTGGTTTGATACCAGCGAAGGCCTCGTTCTCGCCGATCTGAACAGTCTCGCGTTCAGCGTTGGGCAGGCACCGCCGGATACACGCTGGGTTACAGAGTCGCCTGTTCCTGACGCGCTGAGGGTGGCGCTCAATGAGCGTTACCTGGGCAATGATGTGCACTGGGAACGGCTGCTGCTCGATTTGCATAGCGGTCGCCTGTTCGGCCAGTGGGGCGTAGTCGTGGTCGATGTGTCGGCCGTTATCCTGTTGCTGCTGGCGCTTTCTGGCGCCTGGGTCTGGCTGACAAAGCCGGGGCGTTGGCGCTAGTCACTATTTTTCTGCACGAGTATTCTGCGTTCTTGTTCATGGTGTGTGGCTGTGGCTATGATAGCGTGTTTTTACCGTTAACATAGCAGGAGCTTCCAACATGAGTGCAGTAAAAAAGCTGTGGCAAAGTCTGAGCAGCAAGCCCGGTGGCAAATGGGTTTTTACCAAAGTGATTTCCATGAAAGCGCCGTATTTCACGTCGATCAAAGCCCGCTTTGAGCGATTGGAAGTCGGCGGCGCTGAAATTACTTTGTGGGACAAGCGTTCCATGCACAACCACATCGGCACCGTGCATGCCATTGCCATGTGTAATGCCGCAGAACTGGCGGCTGGCATATCGGCCGAGTATTCGGTGCCCTCGGATGTACGCTGGATTCCCAAAGGTATGTCGGTGAAATACCTCAAACCCGCCAAAGGCTTGCTCAAAGTCGTTGGTAGTTTGCCGCCGATTCAAAGCGGTGTTGCAGCCGATGTGCCGGTGTCTGTGACGATTACCGATAAGCAGGGGGATACCGTGTTTACCGCCGAAATAACCATGTATTGTTCACCGAAGAAACCAAAAGCGGCATAACAGGGGGCCAGCCATGGATGGTTTACAGGCATTGGGGCTTTCGGCCCCGGTGATTCAGGCACCGATGGCAGGAGTGCAGGGCGTGGAGCTGGCTGCAGCGGTCTCCAACAGCGGCGGCCTTGGGTCATTGCCCTGTGCAATGCTATCGGGCGAGGCGCTTGAACAGGCGCTGATAAAGCTAAGGTCGCTCACCTCGAAGCCGGTCAATCTCAACTTTTTCTGCCACAAGGAAAAGGCGGAATCTGCTGAGCGCTATGCCCAGTGGTTGAATCTTTTATCTCCCTTTTTCAGCGAGTACGGTATTGATCCGGCGACCCTGCCTGCCGGTGCCCAGCGACAGCCGTTTTCGCAGGTCATTGCAGATCTGGTGGAGCCACATCAGCCGCAGGTTGTTAGCTTCCATTTTGGCTTGCCGGCAGCCGGTTTACTGGATCGGGTAAAACGTTGGGGGGCAATGGTGCTGTCATCGGCCACGACGCTGGATGAGGCGCTTTGGCTTGAACAGCACGGCGCCAACGCGGTGATTGCACAGGGGCTGGAGGCCGGGGGGCATCGCGGTCACTTTTTGCGGGCAGATCTTAAGGGGCAATTGAAGACCGCAGAGCTGGTCGAGCGGTGCGTAAAACATCTGTCGATCCCGGTGATTGCTGCAGGTGGCATCGCGCGGCCGGACGATCTGGTGGTGATGAAGCAGGCGGGAGCGGCTGGCGTGCAACTCGGCTCGGCGTATCTGCTGGCCGCTGAAGCAACCACCGGGCAATTGCATCGGCAGGTACTGCAAAGTGAGCGGCGCGCCGTTACGGCGATCACTAATCTCTATACCGGGCGGCCTGCGCGGGGCATTGTGACCCGTTTGATGGAGAGCCTGGGGCCGATGAATAACAGTGCGCCGGCTTTTCCGCTGGCGGCCAATGCCATATCGGCATTGCGTGCGCAGGCGGAACAACGCGCTGACAGCAGCTTCACCCCGCTGTGGTGTGGAGAGAATGCATGCCCGGCGAGCGACAGCGCCCAAGCCATCACCCAGCGCTTTATGGCGGCTTGGTGATTGTCTGGCTAACTCGGGCCTTCAGCGCTAAGCCGGGCTTTCAGGACAGGGCGCAAGGTATTGATGAATGCTTTGATGCGCGCGTTGGCGGGCAAATGCGCCGGCCGCATCAGCCAAAGCCCCATGCTCAGTTCGTCGTCGGGTGGGCGGATCGCTTTTAATTGCCGATCGCTGTTTGCCAGGAAACACCACAGATGGGCCACGCCCAAGCCGCTTCTGACGGCGGCGAGAATCGCATTCCAGGAATTGACCTCGGCGGGTTTGTATACGCTGTCCGGCAGTTCGCGGGCGATCCATTTCGCCGCTTGGGAATCTGCCAGATCCTGGCCCCAGCCAATCCAATGGTGGCCGGCTAACGGTGTTTCTGCCGGTATGCGTTTCAGGTAGCGTGGGCTGGCATATACGGCCCGCTGCATCTCGCCGAGAAAGTGCCCGCGAATATGCGGTGGGCAGGTGTTGCCGACGGCGATGGCGACATCGGCCTTGCGTTGATTGAGCGCGGCAATAGGGTCCAGCGTATTTAACAGCTCCCAGCGAATCTGCGGATACTGCTGCGAAAACGCTGTCAGGTCACTAATAAATTCCGGGCCTAGCCCCAGCGGGGCGGCAATACGCAACTGCCCTTCCAGGTGTTCCTCTCCGAGCCCCAACTTTTCTTCCAGTGACAGGATTTCCTGCTCGAGACGAATCGCCTGCTGATACAGGTCTTCGCCGAATTGACTAAGCTGATAGTGCTTTTGCTGATGAATGAACAGGGTGTGCCCCAGGCGACGTTCCAACTGGTTGATACGGCGGGCTACGGTGGTGCGGTTAACGCCCAGCTCAACGGCGGCAGCGGAGAAGGTGCCGCCGCGCACGGCGGCGAGAAAATAACGCAGGTCATCCCAGTTCATGCGTGCAATATTGCACGCTATGGGTGCGAACACAATCATTTAAATGCACGGCCCATGCGCCGTATAGTCGCCTAACGGCAAGGCAGCCCATTCGGCGGGTGGCTGCGCGATGATCAAGGAGTGAACAACAGTGAGTGCAAGGCTGAATGGAAAAGTGGCGATAGTCACCGGGGCGGCTCAGGGCATTGGTAAGGCAATTGCAAGCCGCCTGGCGAGCGAAGGGGCTGCGGTGTGTGCGGTAGATCTGCATCTGGATTCGCTGTCGGCGACCCTAGCTGGCATAGAAGACGCAGGTGGCAAGGGCATTGCCCGCGCGTGCAACGTCACCAACAGTGACGACGTAGCACAGCTCTTTGCTGATGTGTGCGAGGCGTTGGGTTCACCGGATATTCTGGTGAACAATGCCGGTATCGGCACCGCGCCCAACGACGGCTTTGATCTGTATCAGCAGCGTCAGGCGGAGCGCAATGCCCAGCTGGCGCGCGGTGAAGCGCCGACGGTGTTTGCCGATCATATTCCTGATATGCAAGATGACGGCTGGTTGAGCGTAGTAAATGTGAACCTCAACGGGACGTTTTATTGTTGTCGCGAAGCCGTGCGCTGCATGATCAGGCAGGGTAGCCGTGGCAGCATTATCAATATTTCCAGTACCTCGGCAGTATCGGGTGAAGGCGGTGTGCATTACTGCGCGAGCAAGGCCGCTGTGCTCGGGTTAACCCGCTCGCTGGCAATGGAAGTGGCACCGCGTAGCATCCGGGTTAACGCGATCTGCCCTGGCCCAACGAACACTCCCATCATGGCTAACATCTCCGATGAGTGGAAACAGGCCATGGTTGCCGCTATTCCATTGGGTCGTATTGGCGAGCCCATGGAGATAGCCAATACCGCACTGTTTTTGGCCAGCGATGAGTCGTCGAGTTTTACCGGACAGACGTTGATGGCAAATTTGGGAACGTATTTATCTTAGCGTCAGACAGCTGACGAAAAAGAGGAAACAACGATGACAAACCGATTAGAAAACAAAGTCGCCATCATCACCGGTGGTGGTCAGGGCATCGGCGCGGCCACCGCGATCCGGTTTGCCGAAGAAGGCGCCAAGGTGGTGATCTGTAGCCGCCGCATGGAGCCGCTGGAACAGGTGGCGAAAACCATCCGTGAAGCCGGCGGTGAATGCACCCCGCTGTCGGTAGATGTGAGCGATGAAGAGGCGGTAAAGCGCCTGGTGGAAACCACCGTGTCCAAATACGGCAAGCTGGATATCATCGTTAACAACGCGGTGTTGATGGTGCCGGAAATGATTGGCAAACACAGCACCAAGGGCTGGCGTCAGAACTTTGCCGTATCGCTGGACGGTGCCATGTTTTTGATGCGCGAAAGTTATAAGCAGCTGCGGGCCAACAAGGGCGCAGTAGTGAATATCTCGTCGGTGTGCGGCCTGCTGGGTTCCATGGGTACAGCTGGTTACAGCGCGGCAAAAGCCGCGATGATCGGTCTAACCCGCAACGCCAGTATTGAATGGGCGCCTGATGTGCGCGTGAACGCCATTACCCCCGGCGCGTTTCTGACGCCGGCGCTGGAAATGGTCAACCCAGACGAGGAAAGCCAAAAAGCCACGGGCAAAACTATACCGCTCAAGCGTGTTGGCGACCCCCGGGAGTGCGCCAATGCCATCCTGTTTCTGGCCAGCGAGGAAGCGTCTTACATTACTGGTATTGTGATGCCGGTGGATGGCGGTCGCACCGCAGAGCTCAATACCGGCGCTGCTTCCTGGGAGGATTGAAGATGGATGAGACTCTGCTGCAACGCATTGATCGGCTGGAATCCCTCGATGAGATTCGTCAGCTGGTGGCGAAGTATTCCCTGTCGCTGGATATGCGCGATCTGGATGCCCACGTAAACCTGTTTGCGCCGGATATTCGAGTGTCGCGCGAGCTCAGCGGGCGCGCCAATCTCAAGGCCTGGGTAGACGATACCCTGCGCAATCAGTTCACCGGCACTTCTCACCATGTGGGAAATCACATTATCGAATTTGAAGATCCGGATAACGCCGTGGGTGTGTTGTACTCAAAAAATGAGCACGAGTGTGGCCCCGAATGGGTAATCATGCAGATGCTCTACTGGGACGATTACCAGCGTATCGACGGGCGCTGGTACTTTCGCCGCCGCCTGCCCTGTTACTGGTATGCCACCGATCTGAACAAGCCGCCACTGGGCGATATGAAGATGCGCTGGCCGGGACGTGAACCGTATGAAGGTGCCTTTCACGAGCTGTTTCCGAGTTGGCGCGAGTTCTGGGCCAATAAACCTGAGGGTACCCCGGAAGTGGCAGAACCCGCCCCAGTTGACCAATTTCTGAAAACCATGCGTCGCGGAACACCGGCGCCCAAGATACGGGTGCGCTGATGAAGCTGTTGACCGAAACACAATTGGGGTGTTTGCGCCTGCGCAACAGGGTGGTCATGGCGCCCATGACACGTTCGCGTGCCGATCAAGCTACAGATATACCCACCGACATGATGCGTGAGTACTACCAGCAGCGCGCCAGCGCCGGTCTAATTATCACCGAGGGCACTCAGCCCAGTGCGGATGGCAAAGGCTACTGCCGCACACCCGGTATCTATACCTCGGCGCAGATTGCGGCATGGAAAACGGTCACCTCTGCGGTGCATGCCGAGGGTGGTCAGATTGTGCTGCAAATCATGCATTGTGGTCGGGTGGCCAATCCCGCCAACAAGGCTGTCGGCGCTCGCACGCTGGCGCCGTCAGCTATCGCTGCTAAGGGCGAGATTTATACCGAGCAAGGGATGCTGCCCTTTGTCGAGCCCCAGGCCATGACCGAAGCCGATATCCAACAGACGATAGACGACTACCGGCAGGCCACGGTCAATGCCTACGCCGCCGGGTTTGACGGTGTTGAGCTGCACTGCACCAGCGGTTATCTGCCTGCCCAGTTCCTTTCAACCGGCACCAATGAGCGTACCGATGCCTGGGGTGGCTGCCTGGAAAACCGTTTGCGCTTTGTTCTTGATGTGCTGGCGGCCATGACGGGGGTCGATGGCGCTGATCGGGTGGGGATGCGAATCTGCCCCGGCAACCCGTTTAATGACTTGCACGACGCCGATCACGAGGAAACCTTTGCTGCCCTGTTGCAGCAGGTGGATCCGCTGGGGCTGGCCTACCTGCATGTGATTCGTATGCCCCAGCTGGGGCTGGATAATATCGGTCTGGCGCGCGCCAATTATCGCGGAGCGTTGATGGTGAATGAAAGTTTTGACCGCGATGAAGCTGAAGCGATTTTGGACGAGCAGATCCAGGCAGTCTCCTTTGGCAGGGCGTATATCGCCAACCCGGATCTGGTGAAACGCTTCCGGGAATCACTGCCCCTATCGCAAATGAACCCCAAAACCCTTTACACGCCGGGAGAAGCTGGGTATACCGACTACTCAGCAATCTAATAATTATCGTGGAAAGGAGGCATTCCGTAGCGATATGCCGCGTCTTTTTGTTGCAGTACCTCTATCGCAGTCGCTGAAAGAGCGGCTGCAGGCCATTCAGCCCCCGAAAACCCGGGGTATTACGCCTATGGAGCCGGATAATCTGCACCTGACCCTGCAGTTTATTGGTGAGGCCGACCCGGAGGCTGTGCTTGAGGCACTTGCGTCCGTGAAAGCCCGCAGTTTTGAATTGGAATTTACGGAGCTGAGTCAGTTTCGCAACGGCGTGATCTGGTTAGGTGTGAAAGATAATGCCGAGTTGAAAGCCCTGCAGCTGGCGGTGCTCAAAGCCCTACTGAAGGCGGGCTTGCCGCTGGAGAAAAACGCTTTGTGCCACACGTTACTCTGGCCCGCTACAAACGCCACGTACCCCAGCCAATCATAAATGAGCTGATCCAGCAGACCGCAGGCGAAGTGCCTTCGGAGCAGGTGCTGGCCTTTAGTCTTTTTGATTCGCATACCGTGGACGATGAGCTGACCTATACGCGGTTGCGCGCTTTTCCGTTGGCAACGCTAAAGCCCGCCTGAATTGCCGGATGTTAACCCGGCAAGTCTAAAACCCGCGCAGGTAGAGGTTTTGCATTTTCGTCGGCACTGATCCAGGCGCCTACTTGGCAGAGGCGGTTTCTAACACCGCCAACCTCAATTGCCCTACTACCCAGGCAGTCATGCACAGCGCCATGGCTGTTCCAAACAACCATGACAGATGGTAGCCAAGCTGGCTTAAAGCCAGGCCTGCGGCGAGCGGTCCGAACACGCGTCCCCACGCCGCGCTAGCGGAGGTGGTGCCAAGCATCCGTCCGCGCAGATGAATGGGCGTGCGGTGGGCAACCAGTGTATTGAGTACCGGTGTGCATACTGTGCCGCCGCTGACAATGATAAAGAAGGCGAGAACAATCATGCTGGCACTGTCGGCGCTGGCAGCAACTACGTAACCCGTTGCCATAAAACAGGTGCCAATGAGCAGCAACTTTAATTCACCGAGCAACTTCACCAGTTTGCCAATCAGCCCGGCCTGCAGTGCGGCCATGGCCAAGCCCTGAGCGCCAAACACCATGCCAACCTCGCGCGCGCCCCAGCCAAGCATGTGGCCAACCCACAACGGGAAGAGGTAGCTAATGGCGGTATGGCAGCTGTTGTTAAAAAAGTACTGCAGAGCCAGCAGCGTATTGCCGCTGTCGCGGAGCATGCGCAGTGTCGAATGTTTGGCGCTGGCGGCCATCTGTTCCGCCTGATCGTCGCGCTGGGCTTTGGTTAGTGATTCGGGTAAAAAAATCGCACCGGCAACCAGCGCAGCAAAAGACATACCTGCTGCGACCAACCCGGGCACCATAAACTCACCATTTGGCCCTGCCAGTATGCCGCCGAGGAAGGGCCCGATAACCATGCCCAAACCGAAAGCGGCGCCAATAATGCCCATGAACTTTGCCCGCTCTTCCGGTTTGCTCATGTCGGCCACCATAGCGGATGCTACACCGAAGTTACCGGCCATGATTCCAGCAAAGATTCGCGAGGCGAATAGGGCCCAAAGCGTGGTGGAGTAAGCAAGCATGATGTAAGACAGGCCAGCACCGCCAAGGCAGATTAGCAGCACCGGTTTGCGCCCAATACGGTCGCTCAGTTTTCCCCAGTACGGGCCACACAGGCCGCCAAAAACTGAGTAAATCGCCAGCAGCAGCGCAATATCCATGGCATCGCCACCGAGTTGCGGAGCGAGAAAGGGCAGGATGGGAATAATAATGCCAAAGCCAATAAGATCGATCAGAACGGTCGCAAACAATATGGGCATGGCGTGGATCCTGAAAATAGGGCGGGTGCCAGTTCAGTTTGGGGGTGGAGCGAACCGAGATACTCCGGCCTGAACTGGCACCCTAAGCTTTTAATGTGGTTAGTGTTCCGCTAGCAGTGAGCCAAAGCCGCGAATGCGGTCGGGAATGCCGTTGTTGCGCAGAGCGTGCCAGAAGGTCAGCGCGTTGATCGCCAGCACCGGCTTGCCGAGTTCCTGCTCGAGTTGCGCGGCTAGTTCAACAAAATACAGGTTGGTGCCGGCCTGCAGTATCAGATCTACATCGTCTCCGTCGACCTCGCGTACCAGCTGTCGAGTTTTACCGAAATCCTCGTGGGCGATGGTGACCGGGCTGTCTGAGCAATGGCCCTTGATGCGGACTACCTCGTAACCGATGTCACCCAGGAATTTCACGACCTGATTGTCGCCGACAGGCATGTAGGGGCTGATAACGCCAATGCGTTTTACCCACGGGTAGCAGGCCAGTGCGTCAAGAATGGCTTGGGCGCCAAAAGTGATATTACAGTTGCCGACCTCTTGGGCAATTTCGTTATAACGTTTGAACTCGCGATCGGAGCGTTCCTTGCCATCCCAGAAGGTTTCGGCGGAGTAGCCAAAAATCACGTGGTCGGGTTGGCAGGTCAAGGCGTCGCGTAAGCCCTGCTCTGTCGCCGCACCGATTGCTTTCACCATGTTGACGAAATCGTCTTCGGTTTTCACGCTGAATGGCGGAATCACGCAGCCGCGTGTGGCCAGAACAACGCCTTCGGGTGCCATTTTATGGTACTCGGTTTCCACTGCAGTGTTGGTTGAGGGTACAAGCACGGCAAATTTTTTGCGGTAGCCGTAGTAGTCAGTCATGGCGTGTTCCTTTGCTGGCGAAACCCCGGCACGCGTCTTTTGCTTGGTCGGGGGTGGCGATCATGATAATGTAATAAAGATATAACAATAGTATTAAAGTCTCAAGTCATAAAGCGCAAACAAACGCTTTCAGCTAAAAAGGTTGTTCGATGACAGAAAAAGTAGCAGTGGTAACAGGTGCAAATCGTGGTATCGGTTTGGCGGTAACCCAACAGTTGGCGCAACAGGGCGTTCGGGTACTGGCTGGCTGTCGCGCGGCTGAACGCGCCACGGCGCTGGATGCGCTGGCCAAGCAGGGGTTGCCGGTTGAGGTGGTCGCCCTGGCGGTTGATGATCGCGGGTCGCTGGAAGCTCTGGCCGAGGGAATTCGTACGCGCTTTGGGGGGCTCGATATTCTGGTTAACAACGCGGGTGTGGCACTGGATCACTGGCAATCGTTTTTTGAATTGTCACCGGACTGTCTGCGTGAAACTCTGGAAACCAATCTGCTGGGTGTACTTAACTGCTGCCAGCTGCTCGTGCCACTGATTCAGACGAAAGGCGCCGGCCGGGTGGTTAACGTGTCCACCGAACTGGCATCGATGAGCGAAATGGCGATGGGTTCAACGGTGGCCTATCGCAGTTCCAAGGCGGCAGTTAATGCAATGACGGTGCTGTTGGCGCGAGAACTTGAAAAGGAATACCCCCAGATTTTGGTCAATGCGGCCTGCCCCGGCTGGGTGAATACAGAGCTCGGTGGACCTGATGCGCCGCGTACACCGGATGAAGGCGCTGACACCATCGTCTGGTTGGCCACACTGCCGGATGATGGCCCCAGTGGCGGCCTGTATCGGGATCGCGCAGTCTACCCCTGGTAAAGACCTACCCTTGGCAAAGGCCTATCCGGCAAGTCTGACCGAGTTGTAATCTCCACACCGTTGGCAAGCTTCTACTATCAGTGGGGTGTTGCTGCAGCGGTTTTCTGTCGCAGGCCTGAAAAGCTGATAATAAGAGGTGGTCCATGCAGGATTTTAATGGGAAGGTTGCCGTCGTTACTGGCGGCGCAAGCGGCATTGGCAAGGCGTTGGTTGCAGCGCTGCTTGATGAGGGCGCCAAGGTTGTTATAGGCGATGTTGAGCAAAGCGCGTTGGACAAGGTACTCGGCGAACTCGGCAGCCGTGGCGAAGTGAGCGGCGTGGTGACCGATGTATCCAAGCCCGAGTCTGTTGATGCCCTGGCCGATACAGTATTTGACCGCTACGGCGAATGTCATTTGTTGTTCAATAACGCCGGCGTTGCGGCACCGTCACTCAATATCTGGGAAACCAAACCCAATGACTGGAAATGGGTGCACGGCGTTAATGTGATGGGTGTGGTGCACGGTATTCAATCTTTTGTGCCGCGGATGATCGCTTCGGGCAAAGAAGGGCACATCATCAATACGTCATCCGGTGATGGTGGGATCTCGCCACTACCCTATCAATCCGTTTATGCGTCCAGTAAAGCAGCCGTGTCTTGCATTACCGAGTGTCTGGCCGCGCAGCTGGTTACCGAAAATACAAATTTGCGCGCCTCCATCTT
Source organism: Litorivivens sp. (assembly GCF_041625495.1). Taxonomy (GTDB): domain Bacteria; phylum Pseudomonadota; class Gammaproteobacteria; order Pseudomonadales; family Spongiibacteraceae; genus Litorivivens. The sequence continues at coordinate 12,620 of NZ_JBFJTH010000065.1, forward strand.
CTATCCATCAGGTGGCGTTTTGGCTACGGGCATTTGGACAACGGAGCGCAATCGACCCAAAGATCTGGGTGTTGATCGCGAGCCGGTGCGTGTACCGTCGGTTGAAGAATTCAAAGCAGCCGCAGAAGCGGCGGGAATGGACCTTAATTTTCAGGACCTGGACGAGCTCGCGCGTTTTACCTTACAGGGCGTAAAGGAGCAGCGCGTTATCATCATGCTGAACGGTGAAGAAAGTGTTGCTACATTGCGTGATCGCGCTGACCGCTATGAGCGTTTTGAGCTGCCTATTGATCTGGCTGCCGTACCGCAGATGTAACAACCCTCTCACTCGCGATACAGGAAAGAGTTATGTCAACTGAAAGTAATAAGGCTATTGTCAAAAAAATGTGGCAGGCACTGAGTGAGATGGACTGGGATACCATGAAAAGCTGCATGCATCCCGAAATATTCTACGAAGACGTGCCTACTGATGATGTGGGTGCCAAGGGCCCGGACAACTGCGTCAAGCGGCTACAGATTGCGTTCAATCATCTCTCCCGACAGGAGCAGACAACCCATCATCTGGCCGGTGATGGCGATATGGTATTTCTCGATCACACCGAAAAGTGGACTTTTACCTCTGGTGAAACCGCCCAGCACCGTTTTTGCACCATGCATGAAATCAAGGATGGACTGGTGTACCGCTGGAGCGACTTCTGGGATATGAACAAGTTTGTAGGGCAGTTTCCGCAGTGGTTTCTGGAAGAAATGATGAAAGCCAGTGAAGCGGATTTTGCGGGGTAGTACGGAGACATATCTTCGCGAGCAAGCAACGGTTGCTTGCTCGCGAATGATCTGTACGACTTACTGATACTTGTAAATCGACAGTTTCCCCGGCGGCAATTGCAAATCATCCGGGCTGTCGGTTTCTGCCGGATCCATGTCCAGCGAATTGTGTTGGGCCGCAACAATCTCGTTGAGCCCGTCGCCGTCGATATCTGCGACGATGGCCATGCCGAACATTTTGGCTTCGTCCACAATGTCTTCCCGGAAACTGCCATCGCTTTGTTGGATGAAGGCGTAGAGCGTACTGTTGCCATCACCGGGTACCGCCACATCAAGCAGGCCGTCGTTGTTGATATCTCCGACATTGAAAATGCCAGGAACGCCTTGGCTGGCAGGATTGCCGTAGTAGAGAGTTACGCCAAAATTCTCTGAAATAACGTGCTTCTCCCACTGGCTGACGGCGGTTGGATTTTCGGGGATTTCAAACCAATAGATGCCGGGTGGCACCACGACATTACCGTCCTTATCCTGCCAGCGGGGATCGCCATCATTGTTGTGGTTGTCGACGACGAGTTCTTCTTTGCCGTCGTGGTCGATATCGGCAAACTCCATGTGATAGCCAAGGCCGATGGTATTGTCGATGACATGGTAGCGCCACTCACCGGCAAAATTATTGCTCAGTGCCGGACGGGTGACATTTTCCAACCACACCAGTGAGGGGTTCAGGCTTGCCGGTGGTGTCGTGTCGTAGGTGTGATCAAAGAACTGACTTAGCACAATGTCTTTGTCGCCGTCTCCGTCGATGTCGTGGAGTTTGACAAATACGCCGCCTATATTGCTTATGGTATTGCCTTCACTGTCGGTGGCAGTGATTGGGTGATAGCTGAATTCTCCCGGTGCCGTCTGCCGGTACCATTCTACTTTCAACTCTTCGTTTCCGTCGGGCGAGCCCAGCGGGTTGCCCGGATGTTGTGTTTTACCCGAGGTGGTGACGATATCGAGCAGTCCGTCGCCGTCCAGATCTGTCTGATCCGATTCATGCCAGAAGAACAAACCGTTGGTTACCGGTGTGGTGTTGGCTGGAGAAAAATAGTTGTGCGTTGGGCGACTGCCGGCATTGATGTCGTTGCCATCCAGCCAGAAATGGGCGCCCCCTAGTGTGGTCAGGAATCCGGTCTGAACAATGACATCATTTTGTCCGTCACCATTAATATCAAAGATCTGGGGCGTATTGATAAAAGGGTAGCCTTGGGGATCGTTCGTGCCGATCAGTACTTCCTCCTGCCAAGGGCCTTCCAGGCAGTTGTTGACGGGCTCATTACAGCCCTGGGTGTTGAATTTTCGTAGCGCGCCGCGAGAGGCTGGGTTTGGAGGCCCGGGCGGTGTCTGTTCCACCAGTGTGGAAAGAAGAATATCGAGACCGTTGTCGCTATTGCCGTCGATATCTCCGACTGCCAGAAAAGCCGCAGATTGCTGTTCGACTTTGATGGGGTATTCGATGTAGCTCCCCTGCTCGGATGGACTGGTAGAACTACCGCCACCGCCAGAGCTGGACGACGAACTATCGTTACATGCTGCCAGTAATGGCAGACCCAGTGCGATCAAGAAGTAGCGGTTGCGCATGTTGCGTTCTCCGGTAAAGCGGATGCTGGCTTTTCGATTTTGTTGTTGACCACAATGGCCCAGATGAAAACCACGGCGTTAAGTGCACCAAACAGGACGAAAGGCGCTGCCGGTGAAATGGCACCAAACAACCAGCCTCCGCCGGCGGTACCCACAAGAATACCTATTGCGCCTGCCGTGCCGAAGAAGCCGATCACGGCGCCGCGCCGGGCAGCCGGCGCCTGCTGCCCCACCAGCGCCTGAGAGCTGACAAACGCACTGATTTCTGCCACACCCATGACTCCGAGCAGCGCAAAAACCCACGGCGCGGTAGGGTCATCAACAAAGGACACGGAAAGATAAACTGCAGCTGCCAGCCCTGACGCTAACATAACAGCCGTGCCGCGACGAATGCGGTCACTGATAAAACCCATTAGCAAGGCGCCCACCATCGCGCCGCTTACCGTAGTAAGTACTCGCGGTACGGCAAGTTCCTGCATGGCCTGACTGGGTGCCATCCCAAGGTTCTGGGTACCAAACTGCACCAGCCACAGGCCCATAAATGCGCCGGTTACCGCCAGGTCACCGCGTGAGATAAATGCTGCGCCGTAGGACAGGGCAACACCGTGGTCTTTGGCGGCTGCCAGTCCGTTTTTCAGCATCTGCATAACCGGTTCATGCTCAGCGCTCGGTCGTTTCACATGAGGAGCCAGTCCGATCAGTACGATCACCGTGCCGACCACGCCCATCGCACCACCAATGGCGAAAGTCATCTGCTGAGCGGCAAGTTCAGTCATGCCCTGCTTGGCAAATACACCCGGCATAAACCCGAGAATCGGTGGAATAAAAGCGCCGATGGTGGCGATAAAGCCCTGTAAACCATTCGCTTTGCCGCGATCCGCTTCGCTGGCGTAATCCGCAATCACGGTCACCATCATGCCAATCATCGCGGCACCGCCGAAGGCGACAATTAGGCGATAGGCGATCAGTTCGCCAATGCTGTTGGCATAGGGGTAGAGAAAGAAACCGAGCGCGGTCAGCCCAAGCCCGATGGCATAGACCATTCGCCGACCGGAGCGATCCGCCATGACGCCGAACAGGGGCATCATGGCAATCAGAATGACTTCCTGCAGCGCCGCCAGCAGGCCGGTCAGCGAGCCCTGGCTGGCCAGCGGTATGTCCATGACTGCGAGCAGGCCCGGCTGCAATACCGCAAGTGCGCCAGCATAGCCTGAAGAGATCAGCGCGGCGAGCAGGTAGGCAAACATGTGACGGCGTTGGATGCCGTCGCTGAGGGTGATGCCGAGGAAGCGGGTTGGGTGCATTTTTCGAATCCGGTTACCCCTCACCCCAACCCTCTCCCGTGGGGAGAGGGGGCGGTTTCCACTCTGTACCCGCTTCCGGCGTCTCTTCTCCCGTGGGGGAGAGGGTCAGGGTGAGGGAGGTTTTTAGTATTTACGCGCCTTGGCCATTTGCTCGTTACCCAGACGCATCTGAATCATCTTCTCCACCTGATCTTCACCAAACACCTGTGCGGCGAGTTTGTTCATCGGGTCGAGTTCATAACCGAGACGGCGCACGGTGTGATCGTATTGTTGCTGGGCCACACGCTCACTTTCAGGAAGCGGGGTGGCGTTGTCCAGCCAACCCAGCCAGCGATTCAGGAATTTGTACGCATACTCTTCCAGCACGTCGATGTTCTTGTCTTCGAGTTCCGCGCTCAGGCTCAGCGCCGAAGGTGACAACAGGGCGCGCATATAGGTGCCGTGGCTCACCGACCACTGGAAATCAGGGTGGCCGCGCAGCGCCAGAAAATCCTCGTTAGCTTCGCCACCGTAGTATTTTTCCAGATACTCGGGGTTGGTACGCAGGTCCTTCCGAGGCACCAGATCAAAGTAGAAAAACAGTTTGGGGATGGTGCCAAACACCATAATGAAATGGGGTACGTCGGTCTCTTGTCCCAGAAAGGCAGTGGCGTTCATATCCAGGATGCTGGCTTTGCGATTGCCCAGCCATGAGCTGACCAGCCACTCGACGCCTTCGCCTGTCCATGATTGGTAGGACCCTTCAAACTCTCCGTTGGGCGAGGTGTAGTACTCACGACCGGCACAGGTTGGATCCAGCGCAATATTAGGGAAACGCTCGGCAATCTTGTCCTTAATGTCAGTCAGAATATTCCAGCTGCGCTCCCAGGCTTTACTTACGTCGACATTGGGGTTTTCAGCCAGAAACTGGTCGATGGTTTTTGTATCTGCGGTTTTAGCGGTGTTAGTAGTCAAAGGAGTGTCCTTAATATTACTTATAAGCCGAAGGCTTCGAATTTATCGGGCTGGTTGCGAAAACGGCTAAGCATCATGCGTTTGGCGATTTTGCCGCCGGTCAGCCAGCGTATTTTGGTGCCGGATTTCTCGGTGTTCAGAATCTGCTCCACCAGATAGGGTGAGACGGTTTCGACGGTGTCGCACAAGTTATTCATGGTTTTACGGTTTTTGTTGAAGTTGTCGAGATCAGCTTTGGCTTCTCTTACGACGGCCTCGGTAATCACCATGCCTGGACGAATCTTGCCTATGACCAGCGGAGTGTCTTTGTTCTCTTTTATCAGCGCGTCGGTAAAGTAATTCAGGCCGCGTTTGGTGGTGCCATAAATGCCAATGCCGGGAAAGAATTCGCCGTCGCTGCCGCCACCGAGCATGTTGAACAGTTTGCCGTGGCCCTGCGCTTTCATGCCGTTGATGGCGACCTTTGAGCCAAAGATGGTGCCAAACATATTGGTGGTCACCATGGCCTGTATTTCTTCGTCTGGCGTTTCCAGAATGGGCCAGACGGTCCGCGCCAGACCGGCGTTGTTGATCCAGATATCGACGCTGCCAAACTCGGCAACGGCCGCATCCCAAAGAGCTTGTACCTGTTCCTTTTCCGAGACTTCACAGGGGCGACCGGTCACTGTTCCGGGTTGAGAGCCGATTTTGGCGATGGCCTCATCAATTGCTTGCTGGCTGCGCCCGGCGATCATCACCTTGTGGCCAAGACGGGCAAACTCGGCCGCCAGTCCGCGGCCGATCCCTTTGGTGCTTCCGGTAATGACAACGTTGGCCATGCTTCAAGCCTCCAGCAGGGCGGCGTTGGGGTCTTCGTGCTGAACCCGGTAGCCGGTGGCGTAGAGTTTGTCGGCAGAAATCTTGCGGTTGGGTGCTTTTATCTGATTCAGAAATTCGAGCCGAGACCAGCCTTCCTTGTCGCAGATCGCATCGAAGATCTGCTGATTGGTAGGCGGCAGGTTGTCATTGTCGCAAACGTTGTAAATACCGGTCAGACCTTTTTCCAAAGCGTGAATAGCTGCATTAACGACGTCTTCAAAATGGATGGTGTATAGCGGTGCGTCAGCGCCAAACAGCGCCTTGCCGCCAAAGTAGTCGTGGGCGAGCTTTACGCGCTGGGTAAAGGTCATATCGCCGGGGGCGCCGTGGATGTCGGGCAGGCGCAATACGCAACCACCGCTTACACTCAGGGCATTGCGCTCGGCCGCCTGATAGTACTTGGAGGAGGGCTCTTCGTGATTGCTGGTGGGCGTCTGTTCCGTGATCGGATCGGTGCCTGAACCGCCATCGCCATAGACAGAAAAGGACGACAGGAATATCACCCGATTACAGGCCTTGGCGGCACTGGCGAGCGATTTCTCCAGTACTTCGTGGTACTGCGTCTCGCGCTCTTCTTTGGTACGGGTGTTTTTTACGTTGGGTGCGACAGTGGCGATGATGGCGTCGCAGCCCTGGGCGGCGGCGATGACTTTGTCGGTCTCGCTGCCCTTGAGTACCGCCACCGCGTCGGCGAGGGCCTGAAGTTCCTCAACTTTGCCGGGTGTTGTGGTGGTGCCGACAATCTGGTGGCCGCTGGCGCGCAGGCGTTGGGCAATAGCCTTGCCGGCGTGGCCCATACCGAGTATCAGTACTTTCATGTGTGTCCTTATCGTTGGCGCCGCAATCCCGGAAGGGCAATTGGGCATTGGCATATTTTCAGATATAATGTTATATCAATAGTACATATTACTGTGAGGGAGTCAAGCGTGGCGAGCGAAAATCAGGCAGCGGCTGCACTGAAGGATTTTATTGTCGGGCTGCGCCATGTGGGCCATATCGTTGATGACCTGCAGGCGAGCATTGCCGACTTCAGGCGGATTTACGGTCTGGTGGACGCCGATATCACGGTCCTGCCTCCCTATGGCCAGGAAACGCCCGCGCGTTTCGGCCTGCTGAATGTGGGCGGCGTGGAGTTTGAACTGATTCAGCCG
>NZ_JBFJTH010000066.1:0-19141 GCF_041625495.1 Litorivivens sp.
CTGCTGTTTCGCTGGCAAGGCGCGGATGAAACCCGCAACCCGATATTGCTGATGGCTCACCAGGATGTCGTGCCGGTTATTCCCGGTACTGAAGACGAGTGGAGTTATCCGCCTTTTGCTGGCACCGTGGCCGACGGCTATATCTGGGGACGCGGTGCAATTGATGATAAGGCTGGCGTGTTGGGCATTCTTGAGGCAGTAGAGCGCCACCTGCAAGAAGGCTTTGTTCCGCCGCGCACTATCTATCTGGCGTTCGGTCATGATGAGGAAGTGGGTGGATTGGGTGCCCGTGCGATAGCCACCGCCTTGCAAGAACGCAATATCACCGTTGATTTTCTGCTTGATGAGGGCGGTGTGATTGCCAAGGGAATGATTCCTGGCGTCGACAAGCGGGTTGCTCTGATTGGGCCTGGTGAGAAGGGCTATGTGAGCCTCCAGCTCAGTGCGCGCGGTACCGGTGGGCACTCCTCAATGCCTCCGATGCAATCGGCGGCAGGAACTATAGCACGAGCTGTGCACCGGCTGGAGCAAAGTCCATTTCCGGTTGATCTCAGTTACACCATCGACTTCATGCGTTTCCTCGGTGCTGAACAACCTTTTCTGCAGCGGCTGCTGTTTGCCAATGCCTGGCTATTCTCCCCTGTTTTGACCGGTGTATTGGAAAGTGATCCGGCAACTAACGCCAGCATTCGCACCACAACGGCAGTAACCATGCTCGATGGCAGCGTGCGTGACAACGTGCTCCCAATCAAGGCGTCGGCCGTGGTGAACTTTCGCATCCTGCCTGGTGATACGGTCGAATCAGTAATCGACTATGTAACGGCTGTTGTTGACGACCCCAGTATTCAGGTTTCGCACTACGGTGGCTTTGGCAGTAACCCCTCACCCGTGGCTGATACGGAAAGTGTCGGCTTTCAGGTCTTAAGTGATGTCGTGAAGCAGGTTAGTCCCGAGACTTTGGTGGCACCGCGATTGGTGGTAGCTGCAACTGATGCCCGACACTTCAACCAGGTGGCGAAAAACAGCTTTCGCTTTATGGGCGTGGAGGTAGGCAAAAAAGAGCTTGAAGGCATACACGGTACAGATGAACGGGTATCTGTGGCCAGTTACGCCGAAGCCGTGAAGATGTACTACGCGTTGATTGCCCGCGCAGGTGAGTTATAGCAGCTCAAATGTAATGTTAGTGGTTAGGTTGAACCGGCACACGCTGGGCTTCTGGCGTGAGGTGTTCTACTCGCCAGCCCATGCGCATCACCAGTATGGTCATCAGTGGGCTGATCAGATTAAAAAAGCAAAAGGGCAGGTAGGTCAGCGTTCCGAGTCCCAGTACCGTCGCATGATAGGCGCCGCAAGTATTCCAGGGTACTAGTACAGAGGTGACAGTGCCGCTGTCTTCCAGTGTGCGGCTAAGATTGCGCGCAGAAAGGTCATAGCGTGCGTAGAGTTCCGGATACATGCGCCCGGCAATAAGTAATGTCAGGTACTGTTCCGATGCGGTGATATTCAATATGCCACAGGTGCCGCTGGTGGTAGCTACCAGCGAAGTGCGGCCTCGGATCAACGTATTGAGGCCTTCGAGAATACGAGCCAGGCAGCCTGACCCTTCCATTAAACCGCCAAAAACAACCGCGCACAGAATCAACCAGATGGTATTGAGCATGCCGGCCATGCCAGAGGTCGACAGTAAATCGTCGGTGAAGGGGTGGCCGGTTTCAATCTGGGTTTCACCGACAATGGGAAGCAGTAGTCCACGATAGAGGCCGGTCCAGTCAGTGGCGCCGCCGATCTGATAAACGAGTTCCGTCTGGAAGGCGAAAGCGAACAGGCTGCCAGCCAGCGTTGCCAACAGCATCAGTGGCAGTGCAGGCACCTTGCGAATAATAAGAATGATTACCAGCGCAGGTACTAACAAGAGCCAGCCAGACACGTTGACACTGTTGTGAATCGCTTGAATCATCTCAGCCGATTGGGTGATCTGGCCTGTGGCGCGGTGTGTTACACCTAGAATAAGAAAGAGCAGCAATGCGATCAGAAATGAAGGCAGTGTTGTGATAAAGAGATAGCGTACGTGGCTGAACAGATCAACGCCGCAGACGCCTGAGGCAAGGTTTGTGGTGTCGGAAAGCGGCGACAGCTTATCGCCAAAATAGGCGCCGGAAATAACGGCGCCGGCGGTGACAGGCAGGCTCATACCCAGGCCTTCGCCCGTTGCCATCATGGCGATCCCGATCGTGGCTGCGGTCGTCCAGGAGCTACCAACAGCGGTGGAAACAATGGCGCAGACCACTGCAGTTGCCGCATAGAACCACGCGGGATCAGCCAGCGTCAGTCCATAGGTGATCAGCGTGGGAACAATGCCGCTCATCATCCAGGTGCTCGATAGGGCGCCGATCAACAACAACATGAGAATCGGGGCAATGGCTATCTGCATAACTTTTAGCATTTCCGCCTGCAAATGCGGCCAGCGGCTACCATGTTTCAACGCGATAATGGCTACAAGAGCGCCGGCCAAAAGCAGCGCAAATTGATTTGGCCCTTCGATGGCGGCATCACCAAACACGGCGACATTCACGGCAAGAAGCAGTAGCAAAAACACTAACGGTAAAAGGGCTGTGGTTAGAGTCAGCTTGTTTTTGCTTGTAGTCATCCGGTTATAGAATCTGTTATTGGCAGGAGTGAGTATGGAGTATATCAGCGTTACACAGGCGCGCACGCGCAAGGCTTTACGGCTAGTGTTGTGTGCAGGTACACCGGGTGTCTGGGGGGAGGCAATAAAGGCGGTTCTGGCGTACAAACATATCGATTACCTCCCGGTATTGCAGGAAGTGGGAGGCGACAATGACGATTTGCGTGAATGGACCGGTCAGACCAGCGCGCCCGTCATTGTTGATGCCGAAGATCGCCTGCATATATCTTGGGAAAGTATGCTTCTGCTGGCAGAGGATCTTGTGCCCGATGAGCCGTTGATACCACGAGATCCGGTGGAGCGGGTATTGCATTTTGGTCTATTGCGCGAGATCGCCGGTGAAAGGGGGGTAGGCTGGAATAGACGCCTGCAATCCATTGCGTTGTCGGGTGGGCCTGGAGCGAACCCGGTTCTGCAACGATTGGGTGATAAATACGGCTACAGCGAAGCTGCGGTACTGGCCTCCGAAGCACGTACGGTCGAAATACTTGAGCTTCTCAGCGCGCGTTTGCACGATCACTCACCATACTTTTTCGGGGAGCAGCTTACGGCGCTAGACTTCTACGCCGCAATTTTTCTGGGGGTAATGATTGATCCATTGCCCCATGAGTTGATTCCCATGCCGAAGGGAATGCGCCTTGGCTTTTCGCACCCCCCAGCAGCGATTGCCCGGGCCTATGATGAACGCCTCAGGGGGCACCGCGATCTCATGTTTGAGCGTCATATCGCGACCCCGCTCGACTTCTGACAACGGGGTGTGGCCTATGCCGTTGATTGTGTTTCCAGCCACGCTTTGACAGTGGTTTTCAGTAGTTCACGCGTTTCGGGCGTTTCTGCGGCAACGCCGGCTATTAGTGCTATCGCAGCAGACTCCGTCGGATATTTTTGTATCAGTTCTCGCGAGCTGTCCAGCAGCGCCGCATGGTGGCTGTGGGGCTGCGCCGACGCTCGTTTTTCGGAGCTTGATATCCGCGTTAGCGCGCGAAGTGTCACTAGCAATAGCAGAGCACACAGCAGCCCTGTCACGGCCAGCGCACTGGCTTGGCCCATCAGCGCGCTCAATACCACCGCCAAACTGTCGAGCAGATAACCAATAGAAAAGGCAATCAGAATAATAACCAGGGCGAGCGCCGCCACAGTGGCGGCGAGCCCCAGAAGCAGTCGTCCGGCAACTTCTTTCACCGTTTTACTCTGCCGGCGACTGGTTCAGAAGTTTTCCAAGGAATAGCCCAGCCAGAAAGATTGCGAGTAGCGTCGTCAGTGGACGTTCTTTAATCTGGCGTTGGGTGTCTTTGATCGTTTTATCTCCGATAGATTTTGCGCGCTGCGACCATTCGTCACGCAGTTGACTTACCTGACCGCGCTGTTTGTCGAACAGGTTGTGTGTGAGTTTCGAAAAGTCGTCACGTAGTTGATGAATATCGTTTTTCAGTGTGTCGTAATTAATGTCGTCAGATCTCTGCTGGCTATTGGCTTGTGAGTCCATGTAGACCTCCATCGTTGTCACACGCTTACAAAGCGTTTCTGATTGGCAACAGTTAGTCGTCACGTCATTTATGCGGCGCTTGATTTCATTGAACAGGACTTTGCGCGCTGTTGTCCAAGCCGTTGTGACGTTCGGCAAAATATTGCCGAAACTACTGCTAAAACAGTGTGATCTTCGCTCTCGACCTCGGTGCTGTTTGCACGCTAGAGTTCACACAGTAAGTTAGTGTTCTGTCGCCGTAGGGAGCGCATATGGAAAACACCGAGCAACCTGCCAACCTTGAACAGATGTTAGATCTACTGGCGGAGGGTGTTGAAGACGATGATAAGGTCTCAGTTCGAACGATGCTTCAAGCGGCAGGTTCGCGCTCGTTTGCACCCGCTTTGCTGCTCGCGGGGCTGATTATGTTTTCACCCCTGAGTGGGATTCCTGGCTTGCCTACCGTCGCCGCCTTGCTCGTTATGCTTATTGCTGGGCAGATGTTAATTGGACGAAACTATTTTTGGCTGCCTGATTTTATTGAAGGTCGGGTAGTTCCTCGCAAAAAATTCGATTTGATGTTGCATTGGATGTATCCGGTTGCACGCTTTATCGATAGGTTTCTCAAACCTAGATTTACCCTGTTGACCGGTAACGCAGGCACCATGTTACTCACGTTGACCTGCATGTTGATCGCAATCTCTGTTCCCCCGCTGGAAATTGTGCCCTTCCTGTCCAGTGCTGCGGGCGCATTACTGGTGCTGCTGTCACTGAGCATGATTGCGAATGACGGGCTTGTGGCGATGGTGGCAATTTTGCTGTTTGCCGGCATGCTTTGGGGTGGGGTCGCTCAGCTCACCTGACAGTGCTATGCGATGGATTAGTCTACGACATTACTTTCATGGAGACGGGGGATGCCGCCGTGGCATCCCCTGGTACAAAAGCGTTTAGCAGTTAGTATTTTCGGCGTTCGCGCTTTCCTTGGCGTCCTCGCAGGTGTCCTCCACGGCGTTGGCAAAATCGGTTGCTGCTTCATCCATATTTTCTCCGATCTCTTCCATACCGCCTTCGTCGCGGTCGCAACCGATAAGCGTGGTCAGTGGAAGTACCATCATGGCGGTCAATGACAGGGCTTTCGCAAATTTCTTGATCATTTTGAAGGTCCTTTCCTGTTAAAAAAGCAGGCACTCGCTCAGGTCTCGAGTGCGCTGGGCCGCAACATTACGTTGGCAAAGACACTTGGTACAGTAAATATGCACAGCATACTGCTCCAGTTTGATGAACATTTCGCGGTTCCCACAGCCAAATAGCTACGCCATGGCTGGCGATTGGGGGATGGTGGCTCTGATTTGATATTGATGGTAGTTGTAAAAAATATCTGTGTGAAAAAATTCCTGAAATCCAGAAAGCGAAGTTCGCCCTATGTTTTGAAAGCAGGAAGCTGTCGCCATTGTCACCGGCGTGTGTGCGGCCGCAACTTTTCTGAGAGTGAGCATTACTTTGTATGCGACGCCCGATAATCTCTCGGCGATAATCCTGTCACTTTCTTAAAAAGCCGCGAAAAATACAGCGGATCGTCATAGCCCACTGCTGCGCTCACTGCGCTGATGCGCAGGTCTGTGGTATCGAGCAGTTGGCAGGCAGCTTCAATCTTCATGTGCAAGAAATGCTTGATCGGTGAGTAGCCGGTTGCTTCTTTGTACTTGGTGGAAAAGTGGTATTTGGAAAGGTTGCAGCTTTCCGCCAGTTCATCCAATGTCAGAGGCTTGTCCAGGTTGGCGCGCATATTATCTTCGATTTCACGCAGGTTAAAACCGGTAGCCGTGTTGTGTTGGGTGGATCGGTTCTGCAGGGCGATATAACTCAGCATCTGCTTGAGTAGGTTGGCGGCATGAATAAACGGCAGCTCTCGGTAGCCGGTTTCGCGCACACTGAGCAGGCTCTGAAAATCGCGAACCAGTTTCAGGCGCTGGGTGGTGGGCAACAACAACTGTTCGCCGTTGCCGATAATCAGCCTCACATAATGCTCAGCTTGTTCACCCGCGAAGTGACACCAGTAAATCGTCCACGGGTCTTCACGGCTGGCTTGATAGTAGTGGGGGGTATTGGCGGGAATGATCAGCAGGTCACCGGACTGCACGCACTGTGTTTTGCCCTGAGCATCAAGCCACCCCTCGCCGTCAATGCAGAAGATCAGCAGGTTGTCGTCATGCCGGTCGCGGCCCATGCTGTGGTCGTGTGCCTGCGGGTAGTAGCCCATCGCCGAGGGGTAGCAATCGCGGGCCAGCGGGCTGCTGTGCAGGGCTTCCAGCAAGAAACCCGGGGTGACAAAACGGATGCCGTCCTGGGGTAGCGGCCAATGTGAGGGTTGACTCATGGGTGATTTGGTAGCAGCTTTACGGTGAGTGTTACCGCAATATAGTCCATTTTTATCGAAATTTCGTCAATACTGCTGCTTTTGGCGCGCGGGTATAGTCTTAAAGCTTCCATAACCAAGAATTATTTCTCAATCCAGCACAGGTGATGCAATGAACAAGCGCGTACCGCTATTGATCAATGGCCAGTTTGTCGACAGCAAGTCGGCTCAGTCTCTCCCGGTTATCAACCCGGCCACGCAGGGTGTATTGGCCGACGTACCGTTCGCCACCCAGGACGAAGTTGAGCAGGCCATTCAAGGAGCGGCAGAGGCGTTCAAAACCTGGCGCAATGTGCCCGTGCCAGAGCGCGCCCGTTTGATGCTGCGCTATCAGGCCTTGCTTAAAGAGCATCATGACGAGCTTGCCGAAATTCTGGCGGAAGATAACGGCAAAACCTTTGAGGATGCCAAGGGTGATGTATGGCGCGGCATTGAAGTGGTTGAACACGCCTGCAATGTGCCGTCACTGCTGATGGGCGAAACCGTAGAGAATGTAGCCAACGGTGTAGATACCTACAGCAACGTGCAGTCGCTGGGTGTGTGTGTCGGCATTACCCCGTTTAATTTTCCGGCCATGATCCCGCTGTGGATGTTCCCGCTGGCGGTTGCTTGTGGCAATACTTTCGTGCTCAAGCCCTCAGAGCAGGTGCCGATGACGGCGGTGCGCCTGCTGGAACTCTTCAAAGAGGCGGGCTGCCCCGATGGTGTGGTGCAGATGGTGCATGGTGGCAAGGATCAGGTAGACCAGCTGCTTACCCACCCAGTGACCAAAGCTATTTCGTTTGTCGGTTCGGTACCGGTGGGCGAGCATATCTATCGCACCGGTACCCACCACCTTAAACGTGTGCAGTGCTTTGCGGGTGCCAAAAACCATATGGTTATCATGCCAGACGCAGATAAGAACACCGTGGTAAACAATCTGGTGGGTGCATCAGTGGGCGCCGCGGGTCAGCGCTGTATGGCGATTAGTGTCGCGGTATTTGTTGGTGACAGCATCAACTGGGTGGATGAGCTGAAAGAAAAACTTGCCAAAGTACAGCCCGGTTACTGGAACGACGGCAGCGCCGGTTACGGCCCGCTGGTCAGCAAAGCGGCTACCGACCGCGTTAAAGCTTATATCGGCAAGGGCATTGAAGAGGGCGCCACCTGTTTGTTAGACGGTCGCGACTGCACCGTTGAAGGTTATCCTGACGGAAACTGGGTCGGCCCGACCATCTTCACCGATGTGACCACCGATATGACCATTTATAGAGAAGAGATTTTTGGTCCGGTGCTGGTTTGTATGCATGTTAAAACCCTGGGTGAGGCCATTGAGTTAATCAACGCCTGCCCGTTTGGTAATGGCACCTCCATTTTCACCAAATCCGGTGCTGCCGCGCGGCGCTATCAGCATGAAATTGAAGTGGGTCAGGTGGGTATCAATATTCCGATTCCAGTGCCACTGCCGTTTTTCTCATTTACCGGTTGGAAGGCCTCCTTTATGGGTGACCTGCACGCCTATGGCAAACAAGCGGTGCGTTTCTACACAGAAACCAAAACCATTACAGCGCGCTGGCCGGTGGATGAGGCGGCTGGTGATCAGCCCAATATGACCATCGCCCTTAAGTAGAGAGAACATCATGGATTTCGAACTGAATGAAGATCAGCGCGCCTTTCAGGATACAGCGCGACAGTTCGCCCAGGATGTCATGGCGCCCGATGCTGCTGAGTGGGATGCCACCCAGTTTTTCCCGAAAGACGTGCTACGTCAGGCGGGGGAATTGGGTTTTATGGGGCTGTATACACCCGAATCGGAAGGTGGTATTGATCTGCCGCGTCTGGATTCGGCGCTGATCTTGGAGGAGCTGGCAGCAGCCTGCCCGTCCACAGCTGCCTATATCAGTATTCATAATATGGCGCTGAGTATGGTGGCGCGTTATGGCTCGGAAGAGGTACGCCGTGCTTTTTGCCCGGGCCTGACCGCCGGTGAACAGCTGGCCTCTTATTGCCTGACGGAGCCAAATGCAGGTTCCGATGCCGGCAACCTGAAAACTCGTGCTGTGCGTGATGGCGAGGTTTACCGGCTAACCGGAAGCAAAGCGTTTATTTCCGGTGCCGGTGATTCCGATGTGCTGGTGGTGATGGCCCGCACAGGCGGCGATGGCCCGAAGGGTATCAGCGCCTTTGTCGTTCCGGCAGATGCTTCGGGTATCAGCTACGGCAAAAAAGAAGAAAAAATGGGTTGGAACAGCCAGCCGACTCGGGCGATTAATTTTGATGAAGTGGAAGTGCCGATTGCCAATCGTCTCGGTGATGAAGGGCAAGGGTTTGCTATCGCCATGGAAGGGCTAGACGGCGGACGCATCAACATTGCAACCTGTTCGATTGGGGCGGCGCAAGCCTGCTTGCAGTTTGCAGTGTCTCACGTGTCGGAGCGGCAGCAGTTTGGTCAACGGATAGCAGATTTTCAGAATACCCAGTTCAAACTCGCCGACATGCAAACCGAATTGATTGCCGCGCGTCAGATGGTTCGTCTGGCGGCGTTCAAGCTTGATACAAATCACCCGGAGAAGACCGCTTATTGTGCGATGGCAAAACGTTTCGCCACTGATGTCGGTTTTCAGGTTTGCAATGAAGCCCTGCAACTGCACGGCGGTTATGGCTATATTCGAGAGTATCCGGTAGAGCGTTTTTTGCGTGATAGCCGGGTACATCAGATTCTGGAAGGCACTAACGAAATTATGCGCGTGATTCTGTCGCGCCGTATTCTGATTGAAGGTATGACGGAGATACTGAGATGACAAATACCATGACAGTAACCAGCCCGACACCCAAGCTGAAGCTTGAACGCGACGGTCATGTCGCGATCATCACCATCGACAACCCGGCCGCGAATACCTGGGATGGCGATAGCCTGCCGGGTTTGAAGAAAATTGTAGAAGGTTTGAACGCAGATAAAAACATCTACGCGCTGGTGGTGACCGGTGCGGGGGACAAGTTTTTCAGTGCCGGCGCTGACCTCAAAATGTTTGCCGATGGCGACAAAGACAATGCCCGCAGAATGGCTGACGCATTTGGTGAAGCCTTTGAGTCGTTGGCAGATTTTCGCGGTGTGGCGATAGCCGCCGTTAATGGCTACGCCATGGGCGGCGGTCTGGAGTTTGCGTTGGCTTGTGATATTCGCGTGGTGGAAGAGCAGGCGCAAATGGCTCTGCCGGAAGCCCGTGTAGGTTTGTTGCCTTGTGCCGGTGGTACGCAGCGCTTGAGTTGGTTGGTCGGCGAGGCCTGGGCCAGCAAAATGATTTTGTGCAATGAACGCATCACTGCCGCCACTGCCGAAAAGATTGGGCTTGCCCAAGAAGTCGTGCCGCGTGGTGAGTCACTCAAACGTGCCGTTGAACTGGCTCATCAGGTGGCGAAACAGAGCCCGTCGAGTGTCACCGCGTGTAAAAAACTCATTCGCGGTGCTCGCGAACGTGCCATGAACCCGCAATTACCGCATGAGCGGGAACTATTTGTTGATCTGTTTGATACACAGGATCAGGTTGAGGGCGTGCAGGCGTTCCTGGAAAAACGCGAACCGGAGTGGAAAAATGCCTGAGCTGGGGCCGGTTATCTTTGAAGAAGTTGACGCAGCCAATGGCAAAGCCATAGGGGTTATCACTCTCAGTGTTGAAAAAACACTGAATTCCCTGACATTGCCGATGGTGGATTTAATGTTGGCGCAATTGCAGGACTGGCAGCACGATCAGCGAATCGCCGCAGTCTGGTTGCAGGGCGCGGGCGAAAAAGCCTTTTGTGCCGGGGGCGATGTTCAGGAACTGTATCGCTCGGCGACAAAGACGCCTGGCGGCCCCTGCACCGAAGCGGAAACGTTTTTTGAACGAGAATACCGCTTGGATTACCTGCTGCACGTGTATCCCAAACCTGTCATCTGCTGGGGCGATGGTATTGTGATGGGCGGCGGGCTCGGCCTGTTTATGGGTTGTAGCCACGCAATCGTTACGGACAAAACCCGCATCGCCATGCCAGAGATTACTATCGCTCTCTACCCGGATGTGGGTGGAACATGGTTTCTCAATCGTATGCCGGGTAAAACGGGCTTATTCGTTGCTTTGACGGCCGCTTCGATCAATGCGGCAGATACGCTATACGCTGGCATGGCAACGTATTTCGCGCTGCGCGATCGCAAAGCAGAGTTGTTTGATGCACTCAAAGGGCTGGGCTGGCAGAGCAATGACAAGGCCAATCACGAACTGCTGAGTGAAACGCTCAGGTCATTGGCGCCAGCGAAGGCCCAGTTGGCCGATGGTGGTGAGCTTGCCAGTGCCTTGGCAGAGCATCGCTCATTGATTGACGAGATATGCGCGGGCAGCGATTTGCAGACTGTGGTTAACCAGATTCTGGCTATTGAATCCGATGACAAATGGCTGCAGAAGGCGCAAGCCAGTCTCGCTCACGGCTCTCCGGTTGCGGCGCACAGTATCTGGAACCAGCTGACCCAAGGCGGCAGCCTGTCATTGGAAGAGGTGTTTCAGTTTGAATTGATGCTGTCCACCAACGTGGTGCGTCACCCGGAATTTGCGGAAGGTGTTCGAGCCCTGCTGATCGATAAGGACAAAAACCCGCAGTGGCTGTATCCCACGGTCAACGATGTGCCTGAGCAATTGGTTCAGGGATTTTTCACACCGCCGTGGTCGGAAAACCCGCTGGCGGACATCGCACAATTAAAAGGGGCTTAGCATGAGCAAGGTTGCATTTATTGGTCTGGGAAATATGGGTGGTCCGATGGCGATCAATCTCGCCAAAGCAGGCCACAGCGTGACGGCTTTTGATTTGTCCGAAGCAGCCTTAGCCGCAGTCAAGGCAGAAGATGTCAGTACTGCAGATTCTGCGGCCGCAGCTATAGCTGATGTCGATGCGGTGATTTCCATGCTGCCAGCTGGCCAGCACGTGTTGTCGGTCTACCTGGATGAGACGAGTGGAATTCTTAACCAGCTGCCTAAGGGCACTCTGGTACTGGACTGTTCGACGATTGATGCAGAGAGTGCTCGCGAACTGGCAGCTGCGGGCAAAGCGCTGGGCGTAGGTGTGATGGACGCGCCAGTCTCTGGCGGCGTGGCCGCAGCCCAGGCAGGCACGTTGAGCTTTATGTGCGGTGGCAGCGCTGAAGATTTTGAGCGCGCAAAAGCCATATTGTCAGGCATGGGCAAGAACATTTTTCACGCCGGTGATCACGGCGCCGGACAAGTGGCTAAGATGTGTAACAACATGTTGCTGGCCATTCATATGATCGGCACCGCCGAGGCGCTGCAGTTAGGTGCTAATAATGGCCTGGACCCGAAAGTGTTGTCAGAGATCATGCTGGCCAGCTCAGGTCGCAATTGGTCGCTGGAAGTCTACAACCCTTATCCTGGTGTGCAGGAAAATTCGGCTGCCAGCAAAGGCTATCAGCCGGGCTTTATGGTGGATCTGATGATCAAAGATTTGGGCCTGGCCATGGAAAACAGTATCACCAGTAAAAGCTCGGTGCCGCTGGGCTCGATGGCACGTAGCCTGTATACCGCGCATGGCCTTGCCGGCAATGGCCAGAAGGATTTTTCCAGTATTCTCAATTTGTTACGAAAACCATCCTGACAGCCGAAAACGCTTGACTGTAAACCGGCCTAAATTGGGCCGGTTTTGTTATTCATGTATTCGCCGTCAGCATGAGATACTAGCCCAACGTATAATAATTATTGTGAGTGGCTTATGTCTCACCACCGTATTCTCGAATGTTTACTGGTATCGACGCTGTTGGTGTTGGGCGCCTGCAACGACGGTAGTTCTTCCCGCCGCAACGCAGCAGCCCCACCAGCGGCCGCGCCGCCTGTAAATGATGACCCTGCGCCAAAACCTCAGCCGACGATACCCGCGCCGAAGGTTGCGCTGACGGCCTATACAGCGGCAAACCGCTGTATTGCGTTCAAGACCGAAGACAACCGCTATCTGCAACAGGTCGATGGCGGCTACCGCGCCAGTCTTATCCTGGCAGACACTGATCCCCAGTCCTATTCCTTCTACCTAAAGCCGACAGGCACCTATCGTGCGGCGACAGAATCAGCCACCGCTGCAGTTAATTATCTGCTGTTGTCCGATTATCGACGACAGGCTGCGCCGGAAATCCGTGGCAAGGTGACCAACGTGGATCCCGGTAGCAAAACCTTGCTGGGTATCAGTGATCCCAATCGCCGGTTTCTGGATTTTGAGGGCAACTTTATCGGTCAGCCGGGCGAGGTGATTGCCGGTGTGGGAGATATGTCTGATTTTGCCACTGATGCTGCAAAGATTATCAATTCGGATTCGGCGAATAATGATGGCGCCGATCAGATCAATGAAAACAGTAGTGTACTGGGTGACGGGTTGGATTCGCTGGGCACCCAACTGGAAGATGGATTAGCGCAGGTAGGTAACAGCAGTCCTGTACTGGGGACGGTCGATGAAGCCAGTGATCTGGCGGTATGGGAGTTGAGTCAGGTGGCTGCGGACAGCAAGCTTTTCACGCTGCGCTCAGCCGTTACCGGGCAGTATCTTGTAGTGACTGAAGACGGCGCGCTGGGTCTGGCGCAATCGGCAGATAGCGGACACCGCTTTGAGCTGGAGCGTCTGGCCTCCTGCGCCACGTATCCAGAAGCGCAATTGAATGCTGAGCGGGTAGATCCCAACGTAGCCCCGCGTATCTACTGGGACGAAGATAATAAGCAGGATGTCTATGGCTGGGTAGATGATCACGCCCATATTACCGCTTACGAGTTTATTGGCGGGCGTATCAACTACGGGTCAACGCACCACAAATTTGGCGTCGATCACGCGCTTGGTAATTGCCAGGTCAATCACGGCCCCAATGGCTCCACAGGAACGGTGGAGATGGCTACATCCGATGATTTCAACGGTCATGAGACCGTGGGCTGGCCAAGCTATAACGACTGGCCTCGCAGCAATTCGTTGCAGCATCATCAAACTTATTATCGCTGGATGGAGCGCGCTTTTCTCAGTGGCCAGAAAATCATGGTCAACCTGATTACCCATAACGAACTGTTGTGTCAGATCGTGCCGCAAAAGAAAAACGATTGCGACGTTATGGCTGACACCCGGCTGCAAGCGCAGCGAACCTACGAGCTTCAGGATTACATCGATATGCAATCCGGCGGTCCTGGTAAGGGCTGGTTTCGTGTTGTTGGGTCTCCGGCTGAAGCCCGGCAGGTTATTGACGCCGGCAAGATGGCGGTGGTGCTGGGTATTGAAGTTTCCAAGGTGCTAAATTGCGGCGAGTTTATGGATGAGGCGGAGTGCACCCGCGCGCAAATAGAGGAAAGACTGGACGAGGTTTACGATCTTGGCGTTCGATTGATCTTTCCAGTTCACAAGTTTGACAATGCCTTTGGCGGACACTTGCCGCACTCTGGTTTTGCGTTAGGGCCGATTCTGTCGGTGGGCAACCAGGCTGAAACCGGTCATCCACTGGAGGTGGAGGCGTGTGGGGATGATAGCGATCCGGATTCTACCGGTCTCGAAGAAAATGCGAATGATCCGCGAAATTTCCCACCGGTGGGTATTGTCGACTACCTGCTCGCAAACTTTGAGTATCTGGTCAATCAGTTGCCGCCATCTGGGCAGTCCTTCGATCCACGCACGGGCACGGATCACCTGTGTAATATCCGCGGTCTCACGCCGTTGGGTGAATTTCTGCTCGATAGACTGGTAGAGCGCGGCATGATGATCGATCTGGATCACATAAGCCGTCGCGCGTCGGAAACGGCGATGAACCATCTGGCTCAATACAAGGATGCCCAGAACCGCGTGTTCCCGGTAATCAGTTCTCACGATTGGACCGATTCTCAGGCGCTGTTGAATCGCATTGGTCGGGATGGTGGGTTTATTGGCCGCTTTGCCCGCGATGGTCGAAACAACTGGCTGGAGCGACTCACTGGCATGGCCGCTCGCTATGATAACCAGCCTTTTTTTGGCGGTGGCATCGCGTCTGATGTAAACGGTATCGCCAATCTACCAAAAGATCCGCGCACTAATGCGTCGGTGACCGACGGCGAGATTGACTACGAGCAGGGCTTTTTGTCCTATGATGGTCGAGTGCGTTTCAAGCGTCAGGTCACGGGTGATCGGGTGTTCGACCTTTACGCCGAGCGCGGCGTGGCTCACTACGGCCTGTATCCGGACTATATTGCTGACGCTCAGCAGTTCGGACATTGCAATGCTGTCGATCAGGCGAAAGCCAACGCCGACAGTACGAGCCTTGCCTGTCGGCCCACGACGCAGGCGCTCGATGTATTTTTCCGCTCAGCGGAGGCCTATTTGCGTATGTGGGAACGCGCTGCTTCTTTTCGCTCAGTCACCACAAACTAGGCGCAAAACTTGTGCGGCTGTGATGTCGTCCCGTTAAAAGGCGACGCAGGAATAAAATTGTTGCTACAATCAGTGACATGCAAGGTGGTTATTAGCCTATATCCGACGGGCCATACTGGGAGCACAGTTACAACGCGATGAATAGCGAGCTGCAGGGCCGATTGCTGGGAGGTCTGATCTTTGTTTTTGGCGTGCTGCTGATTGGTGCTGGCTGCTATGGCGTATGGTGGCTTAATACGATCAGTTCTGTAGGTTACCTGCTGCTGGGTATCTGCGTTACCTACAACGGCTGGGAGCGCATGATGCCAACACGCTATGCGCCAATTTATCTTGAAGCCAACGAACCTGACATGCTTGAGGCGGTGGCGTTGGCACGTGCCGAAATCGAACGATTCCGAGACGGTGTGAAATACACACAAAAAGAAGCCAAAGCCCGGTTTGCATTGGAAACCGGTGATGGCTACAGCGAACATGTGTGGGCCGTGGTGCATAGAATTAATGGCAATACGCTGCAGGTGTCGCTACCCAGCGAGCCTGGCAAAAAGGTTAGCCCCGCAGATCCCCGCGCTGAAATGCCGCTGCATGATCTTGAGGATTGGATGCTGATCGATAAAAATGGTCAGACCGAAGGCGGCTACACACTAGGCGCTATGGCTAAGAAATATCTGTTCTACAAAGGCTATGTTCCGCGCGGCCTTAGGCTTCAACTCGATAAATTTGTTGATGTAGACTTGGAAAGATATAAAAATTAATACAACCCGCCAACAGGGTTATACAGGTGTCGTCAGAGGGCGCCTTTAGTTTTGCCCGCCAGCAAAGGCCAGGGTTAAACAATAATAACGATAAGGAAAAGGGGAAATCCGCCGCATGAAGTTTCTGCGCAATGGTCAGGCTGCGCCTGAATTGTCTCGTCGTCGTTTTCTGAAAAATTCCGCTGTACTGTCTGCAGTCGCCTGGACACCGGTGTTCCGGCTATCTCCTGCTGAAGCTCAGGGCTGTACACCGCCACCTAATTTTCCCGCTGATACGCCGGTCTATTTACAGGCCTTCGAAAACTGGTCGAAAGGAATTGTCATCGATGGTCTCTGGACCTGCGCGCCGCGTTCTGCTCAGCAATGTGTGGATGTGGTGAACTGGGCCGCTGCTAATGGCTGGCAGGTGCGACCGCGTGGCGCGATGCACAACTGGTCGCCTATTCACGTCACCGCAGACACAGACTGTCACGATAATATCGTGCTGCTCAATACCACGGACTTTCTGGCTGATATCGCCGTGGAAACCGGCTGGGCAACCCCAGCGGTGCGCGCTCAGGCCGGTGTGTATATGGAAGACCTGCTCGACTTTATAGAAGAGCACGGCTTGGGTATGACCGCCGTACCGGCACCGGGTGATGTTACGGTGGGGGGTGTACTGGCTGTTGATGCGCACGGTACTGCGGTGCCAGCTAAAGGGGAGCAGCGTCAGCCAGGCCATAGCTACGGCTCTCTCTCAAATCTTGTGCTGGAACTTACGGTAGTGGCCTGGGACAAAAAGGCTAACGCTTACACGCTGCAGACCATTGATCGGCGCGACAGGGAAGCTGAGGTGTTGCTGGCTCATCTCGGCCGATCGTTAGTGGTCGAAGCGGTCTTGCAAGTTGGCGCCAACCAGAAGTTGCGTTGCCGCAGCTATACCGATATTCACATTGACGAATTGTTGGGGCCTCCCGGCACATCGGGGCGCACCGTCGAGCACTATCTCGACAGCGCCGGGCGAATGGAGGTGATCTGGTTTCCGTTTACCGATAAACCGTGGCTGAAGGTGTGGAGCGTAGCGCCGACCAAACCGTTGATGTCGCGGGAGGTACATGAGCCCTATAACTATTCCTTTTCCGACAATATGCCTGCCGAAATTGAAGAAATGGCGCGTTCGCTGACGCGGGGGAATAAGGCGTCTACACCCCTGTTTGGTCAGATGATGTATAACGTGACGGTGGCGGGTCTGGCGGCTACCCAAACGGCAGATATTTGAGGTAATTCCAAGAATGTGCTGCTGTACATCAAGCCCAGCACACTGCGTATCGAAGCCAGTGGCTATGCCGTGCTCACCCGGCGCAACAATGTGCAGCGGGTGATTCATGAATTCACTGAGAAATTCAAAGCACTGGTGGCCAGTTACGAGGCGCGGGGGGAATACCCCATCAATATGCCGGTAGAGATTCGGGTGACGGGTTTGGATACACCCGCCGAGGTTGATGCTGTAGCCGGAGCGAATATGCCAGCGCTGTCAGCGGTGCGCCCGGTTGAAGATCACCCGGAGTGGGATGTGGCGGTGTGGTTTGATTGTCTGAGTTTTGTCGGTACCGAACAGTCCGAAGCCTTTAATACCGAAATGGAAAATTGGTTGCACAGTCACTTTAATGCCGACGAAGCAATGGTGCGTCCAGAGTGGTCTAAAGGATGGGCTTATTCGCCGAGTGCCACTTGGAATGACGCCAATTACATAGAGCGCACGATTCCCGGCAGCCATTCCTACGGTCGCCCTCGTAAGGCAAGTTGGAACAAGGCCATTAGTCGATTGGATGCACTCGACCCGCACCGTGTATTGAGCAACAGCTTTATCGATCGGTTGATGCAACAGCGTTAGCCGTTGCATCAAGACCAGAAGTTTCTTATCTAATAGGCATACTGGTGCCGACTGGCGTCGTGATCCCACATATCCTCACCCGCGACCAGCGCTGTGTAATCTGAGGGCGCCGGTGCGGTATGTGAGTCGTCAATCACGATATCCCACGCGATGACCGCTTTGCCTTTAGCTTCGGGACAATCGTTGGTCAGTTGACACCGCGCCTGCGGGTTGGCTGCGGCAAGCGGTGCAGAAATGCCAATGTCTGGTTTTTTAAAGAGTAGGCCGACCACGCCGAGCGGTTCGTCTTGCAGAGCCTCGCAATCTTCAATCCAGAATCGTCCGTGGCTATCACTGATTTTCGCGGTACCCGTTTTCAGGTATTCCGGCGGCAGGTAGGGGTCGGTCTGCAGAAGTTTCAGGATGGCATCCATCCCGTCACCACGAATGCCCAGTGCGTTGCGCAGTCTATGGACATAGACTGGTGCCATAGCGCGCCATTGTTCAGCTGTCATTTCCCACGCTGACTTCGCGCCGTGGTCGCGCATCACTGAGGTGTAGCAGGCTCGCTGCAGCAGGTGAACATCCAGCGAAAACTCTTTGCACTGACGTGCCAGCACAGGATGGGACAGCATCTCCAGTGTAAAAGCGCGGTTGAAGGGCCCAGCATAGTCCGCAAGCCCGTCGTTACCTGGCTCAATGGCAGCGAAGGCGAAGTTGGCGGCCCGGGACTGTTTCACTAGGGGCAGCACTTCACTGCTTTCGGTCAATATCAGCTCATCTCCGAGAAATACACGCCAGCGGCAGGGCCCTTCAGCGGGTACGGTGCCGTGGGGCGGTCGGAATACTGGCCGGCAGCGAGCCCGCTGGTTGACTGCCATAACAGTCGCGTCAAAGGTTGGGTCTTCCATATGGTGGCAGATCTGGGTCTCAGAGGCGGGGTCGGCATTGGTGATCCGCCGTACATGGTTATAGGCGCCGCAATGGGTAAGCCAGAACTGACCTTCAGAGGGCGATTGCAGATCCCAGTGAAACTGTAAAAAGGTGTGGGGCGCACCGATATCCAGCTGAAATGCTTTAAAGATGGTTTCGATATCGTCGCCCCCGATATTAAGCAGCGCCCGGTTGCGGTAATTGTAAATGGGGCTGGCGCCCATCCATTCGTCACAGGCAGCGCGGGTTTGTGCGGCCATGCCATGGTTCAGCGCCAGCTGCGGCATGATCGCACGATCGTGGATGTGATTGGCCAGCATCACCTCACGGCCGTACCAGGCCAGAGTGGCGTGATCGAGGTCTGTCAGTGTGAAGTCCGGGCGGTAGTCGCCGCTATAGTCGCCGGGCTGTGTGCCTGCGTCGATGCTCATATCGAATCCCTTATTGTTGTTGTGTCTGCTGTCAGGGGCAAACGATCCGTGGTTTGCTAAAGGTAACACTTATTGACTAATATGCAAAATAAGCATTTACTAAAAGTCGATGCCTGTGGTAGCGTGAGTAAATCGCAAGCTCTCTGACTTTAGCAAATAAAGGTAGATCCCATGATTCAAGTCGGTTACATCGGTCTGGGCAATATTGGCAAGCCCATGTGTGACAC
>NZ_JBFJTH010000067.1:0-19050 GCF_041625495.1 Litorivivens sp.
ATTCAGTAATCGGCAACGCAGACGTATTGGATGCAAACACACCGTCAGCTTTCAGGACGGCTTCAGTGTCTTTGGTAACCGCCGCCTTGATCTTACGATCCTCGAACACGGCTTCAATCACCAGATCGCAATCCGCCATGTCGGCGTAGTCTTCAGTCGCCTTGATACGAGCAAGGCATTCATTCTTCACTTCTTCAGTCAGGCGTTTCTTCTCAATGCGCTTGTTGTAGAAGTTCTCGGCATAGGCCTTGCCTTTTTCAGCATTAGCCAGGCTGATATCTTTCAATACAACCTCAATACCTTTCTGCGCAGCCACGGTAGCAATCCCCGCTCCCATCTGCCCGGCACCAAGAATACCCAGCTTTTTAACACTGGTTTTTTCGACACCGCTCGGGCGACTGGCTCCTTTGTTCAACGCTTCCATTTGCACGAAGAACGCCGTCATCATGTTGCGCGACACCTGATTCAGCAGCAGATGCAGGAAGTAACGGCCTTCGATTTTCTGCGCTGTATCGAAATCGACACGCGCACAATCCACAACGCAAGCGAAAATGGCATTCTGCGCCGGCATCAGGTTTTTAGTTTGTACCATCACATTCGACGGACCAAAAAAGGTAAGCCCCTGGTTGGCCTCATCGGTTGGACCACCGCCCGGCATTTTGTAGCCGTCACTGTCCCAGGGCTGCTTCGCCTCCGGATTGGCTTTGATCCAGGCTTTGGCTTTTGCTGCCAGTTCTTCTTCGGAATCAACCAGCTCGTCAATAAGTCCCTTGGCCTGCGCTTTTTCAGTTGTCAGGCGCTTGCCCTGACTGATCAAACCAATGGCTTCCTGCATGCCGACCATGTAGGTCATACGCACAACGCCACCGGCGCCTGGCATAAGACCGATCATCGCCTCTGGCAAACCGACCTGCACTCCTTTTACCGCCACGCGATAATGGCACGCCATTGAAATTTCAAAGCCGCCACCGAGCGATGGACCGTTGATACCCACCGCAACTGGAACACCCAGGGTTTCAAGCGTACGCAGGGGCGCCTTGGTTGCCATGATGCCCTGGTACATTTCGGCTTTCTTCTCTTCGCTGGGATTAAGGTCCATTTCCAGCATTTCTTTGATGTCACCACCGGCAAAGAACTGGCCGGGCTTGCCACTGCGAACATAAATACCAGTCACACCGCCCTGGGCGACCATGCCCTGTAATTCAGTAACCGCAGCACGCATGGCTTCATCATATTCCATACCCATGGTATTTACGGTTTTACCCGGCTGGTCGAAAATCAGCTCGACAATGCCATCACTGTCTTTTTCTAAACGAATATATCCCATTGTTTCAATCTCTCTTTCGTGCAGGAGCCGGCCTTTAAGGCGAATGTTCGCGAGTAGGACCCGCCCCCACAAAAACTTAGTTAAACGCGCTCGATGATTGTTGCGATACCGATGCCACCGCCGGCACACAGAGTGCAGACCCCTCGTTTGAGATCACGGCGCTCCAGTTCGTCCAGCAGCGTGCCAAGAATCATTGCGCCGGTCGCGCCAATCGGGTGCCCCATGGCAATCGCGCCACCGTTCACGTTAATTTTTTCATCGGGAATGCCGAGCACTTTCTGATAGCGCAGCACCACAGAAGCAAATGCTTCATTCAATTCAAACAGGTCGATGTCATCTACCGTCAGTCCAGCCTTCTTCAAGGCTTTTTCAGTTGCCGGCGCGGGACCCGACAACATGATGGTCGGCTCGGTACCCACCAGCGCGCAGGAAACAATGCGCGCTCGCGGCGTGAGGCCCTGCGCTTTGCCCGCCTGTTCATTGCCTATCAGCACCAGGCCGGCACCATCTACGATGCCAGACGAGTTACCTGGCGTATGAATGCAGTTGATATTCTCCAGCTGTGGGTATTTCAGCTTGGCAACACCGCCGTGGCCGAAATCATTGAACATCTGGAACGACGGCTTGAGCTTGGCCAGACCTTCCATGGAAGTATCAGGGCGAATGAACTCATCGTGATCGAGAATGGTGACCCCATTGAGATCTTTAACCGGCACAATGGATTTGAAGTAGCCATTGTCGCGTGCTGCGGCCGCGCGCTGTTGTGAACGCACCGCATACGCATCAACATCTTCGCGGGTAAAACCGTCCAGCGTGGCCAGCATATCGGCACCCAGCCCCTGAGAGATAAAGTAGCTTTTCATCGCCACCCAGGGGTCACCGGTAGCGCCGCCAGAAGCGCCAATACCTAAACGAGACATAGACTCAACGCCGCCCGCAGCCACCATATCTTCGTAACCGGAGGCTACTTTTGCCGCCGCCATATTCACTGCATCCAGACCGCCCGCGCAGAAGCGATGCAACTGGGCACCGGTTGTGACATCGTCCCAGCTGGAATACACCAGCGCAGCCTTGGCCAAATCCTGGCCCTGTTCACCCACAGGCTCACCAGTGGCCAGAATAAAATCCTCAACCTGGGTGGTATCCAGATCAAGCCGGGTTTTCAGCGTTTCCAGCAGATTGGTAACCAGATCGATTGGCTTCACTTCGTAAAGCGAACCTGCGCCTTTCTTGCCCTTACCCCGCGGCGTACGGATCGCGTCGTAAATAAATGCTTCGGTAGCCATAGTGATTCCTGTGTGCAGTTTTGACAGCGACGGGCGGTGGCCCGCTATTTAGCGTGCACAATCTAACCCTGCGCGGTGGAAAGACAATAACAATAGCGGTCAATCAGACTGGCAAAGGCTGTATAACACCTTTAAATACAGTAGGTTACGAATTTTATTAGGTCACTATGAAGCTAGATTGCTTCACGCCGCTCGCGCTGCCGGAATTCACCCGGGGTCATACCCGTCCACTTTTTGAAACAACGGTGAAAAGCGCTGGGGTCGGTAAAACCCATCAGGGCAGCGATGGCATTAATGGAAAGTTCGGAGTTGCTGAGGTAGTTGATGGCAGCGTCCCGACGGCATTCATCTTTAAGGATCTGAAAGCTGGTGCCCTCTTTTTTGAGTCGTCGGCGCAGCGTAGGTGCCGACATGTTTAACGACCTGGTGATGCGATCAAAGTTCGGGGAACCCTGACTGAAGTCATGGCCGATCATGGCTCTAACCCGCGCCACAAGGCTGCTGTCGTCACGGCCATTGGACAGCACCATCAGCGGATAGGGTGCAGTTTTCAGAAACTTTTTAAGGGAATCTTCCGTTTGTACCAGCGGGTATTCCAGATAGCGCTGATCAAAGCGAATTTCATCGCGCTCCTGAGCAAACAGCACCGTGCAACCAAAAAGCCGTTCGTACTTTTGGCGCCGCTCAGGTTGCGCGGGCGCACACCGCGCAAAATGTACCTGGGTCAACTCAATAGGTGTGCCAATCAACCAACAGTAAAAGCGGTGCCACACCGACAGGCCGTAAATATCGGCAGCCTCCACCTCGGTTTCGGCCAACGACCGATCGCGTGCACCACTGTAACCCACCGCCGCCAGCGCGCCCTCACGGCGAAAACTGATCTGCGCCTCGTTGCGAAAGAATGTGCGATAGAATTCGCAAGCCCGCTTAACCGCCTTCCCCAGATTGTCACAGCCCAATATGCAGTAGCACATCATACGGAAGGCACCCGGCGTAACCCCACTGCCCTGCAGCAGTCCAAAGGTTTCGTCCTGCAGCAGGCTCAACACCTGCTGATAGAGACGCGAATATTGCATCGCCGTTATCTGTGAACGATACCCGGGGGCACGGGAATCCATGGGGTTGAAGTCTATACCTGACAGATCAAGGATCGACCGATAGTCATAACCGCGCTCATCCACGAGCGTCAGCAGCGACTTGGCAAACTTGGTGGGCAGCGTTTCGGCGTCCATTAGGGGCGTAATTTTGAGTAGAATGAGGTGCTTATCTTAACATTGCCCCGCAGTCTCTGCTAAGTTGTAAGAAAACGCAGGTTATGGCCATGAGTGAAGCCCTCTACGACATCATCATCACCGGCAAACTGCTGGACGGCGTAGGCCCGGAGCTGGCCGCCCAGCGCGTTGCCCAACTGTTCAAAACCAGCCCGGAGAAGGCCGCGCAGTTGGTCGATGGCAAGCCGCACCGCATCAAGAAAGCCGTGCAGGGAGAAGCCGCGCGCAAGTTTAAAGCGGCACTCACCAAAGCCGGTCTGCAGACGATTGCCAAACCAGTTACCAGCTCCGATACCGCTGGCTCTGCTGGCAGTACCGAAGCTCCTGCCACGCCCAGCCAGGCGACAGTTGGAAACAGCGCTCAAGAGACTCTGACAGGCTCACTGGACCTGGCACCGGAAGGCACACCGGTATTGCGCGAAGAGGAACGGCCGGTAGTGGAGGAAGTGGAAGTTGATCTGTCAGGCATTGCACTGGCAGATCCCGAACCCTGGCAAGGCAGCGCCAATACGTCAGCGCCAATCATTGAGCCACCAGATTTTGGCCTGGCGCCGCCGGGAGTAGAAATAGAAACACTGCCAGACAAGAGGCAGAAATTGGCTCCCGACACCAGCAAGCTGACGTTGGACGAGCCCGGCGCACAGCTCGGCCAAGCGGGCCCACCACCGCCGCCTGCACCGGATACCTCGCACATTAAGCTGGAGGAATTGAACCCGTTTACCTAAATGGTTCGGCGGGCTTGCGACAGACTAACTGTGGTATTTCGCGAATACGTCCATGACGGCATCGCGATTGGCCAGAAAGATATCAACCAATTCCGGGTCAAATTGAGAACCGCGGTGCTCGCGCAGATAGTCAAAGACCGTATCGACAGGCCATGGCTCCTTGTAAACCCTCGGGGTACTCAGGGCATCAAACACATCAGCTACGGATGTTATCCTGCCAAACAGGGGGATATCCTTGCCCGAAAGCTGTCGCGGGTATCCCTTGCCGTCCCAACGCTCATGGTGTGTACCCACGACACGACGGGCACTTTGGAGCAAAGAACTGTGTTGGCTATCCAGGATAGCCTCTCCCCGGGCGACGTGATCCTGCATAAGAATACGCTCTTCCGGGGTAAATCGTCCCGGCTTATTCAAAATCACGTCGGGGATAGAGATTTTGCCAACATCATGCATAGCGGCTGACAACTCGAGCTCTTCCAGTTCCAACGCGCTGAGGTTGAGGTTGCGACCAATTATCTTGGCGTACTCGGACACCCTGACAACGTGGTTTTTCAATTCCGGCGAGCGCTCTTCGACCACCGCGCTGAGCATCAAAACCAGTTTGCGCTGACTGCTCAACATTTCCTGATTTACGCTGTGGTTTTCAAAAGCCACGCCCACATTGCGACAAAACAGGGCTACCAATCGATGGTCCGACACGGAAAATTCCGCATCGCTCGTCATGTAGACCACGTGCTGGGCACCGGCAGATGTCTTGAAAAATACAGTGAAGTAGCCGTCGCCGAAATAGGGCTCATTGGTGTCCAGTGAGCGCCGAATCCGCGCTACCACTTTCTGAGGTAGAACGTCCTCGATACGCTCACCCACCATAGAATCGTCGTTAGAACTCGCCGTGATAACCAGCTCCGGGCCAGTTTCGATATCGGCTCCAACCGCAACGCCTCGCACCATCACCGTGTCGTCATTGGCATAGAGCAGTGCCGACAACTGTTTCAAGACACCGCGAGCAAACTGCACGAGAGAGGAGCTTTCAAATAGCGAGCCCGAGGCTTCGATGACCTTTTCCAGCCCCTCGCGATTCTGCTTCAAAGCCACCAACTCTCTATAGTGGCTCAAGCTGGTGTAAACCAACGTATGCATTTTACTGGCGGTGAGTTCTGTCTTCTCTTTGTAGTCGTTGATGTCGTAGCGCGCCACCACTTCGCGCTCAGGCGCCTGGCCAGGCTGACCCGTGCGTAAAATAACCCTCACATCCGAGTTGTTGAGCTCTCCCCGAATACGGTCAACAGCCTCCAGCCCTGCGTGCTCGGTTTCCATCACCACATCCATCAAGACCATGGCGATATCCGGTTCCCGTCGCATCACTTCGATGGATTCTTTGCCTGTGTAGGCGTGCAGGAATGACAGGGGACGGCCGTGCACCTCCACATCGCGCAGACTCAGCTCTGTCACTGCATGAACCTGCGGCTCGTCGTCGACCAACAGTATTTTCCACGGGCCAGCACAATCAGGAGGCTCTCTTTCAGAAACTATCCCCTCATCGGCAAACACCAACGCGTCGCTGGACAAATTACTCATTAAATTTCCCTACGCAGCCTGAGCAGCGATGTAATTCTGCTTACACGAGGGATATTGCGGCTAACAACCAACCCTGATGCGCTTTACAGCCGAACAGCCGTCATACGCCGTGCAGCTTCGACGTCTATCGTGCGCAAGGGGCCAAAAGCCCACAATCGGTAATTACTCTTATAACATTTATAAATACTTTGGAATTCAAGAAGTTGTGCGGCGTAACCGTTCAGTTATGCAGGGGAAATCGAAGGGTAACCCGGAGACCGGGGAAATTGTCGGCGAGCTGGACACTGCCGCCATGAAGCTTGACTACCGCGTTAACCAAGCTCAGGCCAAGGCCATTGCCCGGTTGCTCACTGCGGCTTGCTTCCACCCGATAAAAGCGTTGCAACACTTTTTCTCGCTCTGCAGGCGGAACACCGGGGCCGCTGTCGGCAATTTCTACGAGATACTGATCCTGCTGTTCCCAGAGGCGGACACTGACAATACCTGTCGCAGGCGTGTATTTGATGGCATTGTCGACCAGGTTGGCGACCGCCTGAAACAGCAGGTTTCTATCCCCCTGAAAGGTCGCCACGGTTGCGAGATCAGCATCAAGTTTCTGCGATTTGTCACAAGCCAGCGGTTCATAGAGTTCAATTACATCCAGCAGAATGGTTTTGAGATCAACCGAACTGAAACCCGCTCGGGGATTGCCAGATTCTACCTGTGCGATGCGCAACAAGGCGCTAAATGTGGCGAGCAGGCCGTCAGCCTCATCAATCAGCTCCTGCACTTTTTCCGGTTGATCCGTACCCTGCTGCAGGTCTGAAAGGCGATTTCGTAGCCGGGTTAGCGGGGTACGCAGGTCGTGCGCAATGTTGTCGGATACCTGACGCATACCCAGCATCAGCTGCTCTATCTTGTCGAGCATTTTGTTCAGGTTCTCGCCCAGACGCCGGAAATCGCCGTGACTGTCGTGAATTGCAATACGCTCACTCAGATCGCCAGACATAATACGATTGAGACTTTGGTTCATCTGATCGATGCGTGTGACCAATCGCCCGGCAACGAAGGCGCCGCCGATGGTCCCCAGTACAATCGTCACCAGCATGGAACGCGTCAGCACACCGCTGACCAGTTTCGCGCTATTGATAACATCGGCGTAATGACGCGCCACCATCACCGTTTCGCCCGTAGGCAGCGTGCGGGACCGGGCCACAAATTCAGTCCCCACTTCGTCCCAGTCACCCGATAGCAGCTTCATATCAAAGCCCATCCAGCCATCGCGGTACTGGCGCGGATCGGGCCAACGATCCAGGTTCCCGGCGATGGGCTGGTAATCTTCATCCACCACCAGAAAGAAAAACCGGATCAGACGATCTGGCCCGGCGTGCACTTCAACAAATTCATCCACCGCCCGTGCCCCGCCTTCCCTATAGGTTTCGGTGAGGGCATCGAGCTCTTCCTGAATGGTACTGTGAACCTGGGTAAAGTAATCGCGGGAGATCAGCGTATAAATGACCGCAACCACGAGAAAAACCGTGATGCTGAGTCCGACCACATAGCCGGACATGAAGCGGAAGGTAAAGCTGTTGAATACCTTACTGAGGATCATCCAGCATATATCCGGCGCCACGCACAGTGGTCAGCAGCTGTTTATCAAATCCCTTGTCTATTTTCTGGCGCAAGCGGCTGATATGAACATCAATAACATTGGTCTGTGGATCAAAATGATAATCCCAGACATTTTCCAGCAACATGGTGCGAGTCACCACCTGACCGGCATGACGCATCAGGTATTCCAGCAATTTGTATTCGCGCGGCTGCAGGTTAAATATTTCACCTGCGCGGGTAACCTTATGTGCCAATAGATCCATTTCCAGATCGCCTACTTTCAGGCGGGTTTGCGTGGCTGTGGATTCCTGACGGCGCAGCACCGCTTCGATACGAGCGAGCAGCTCAGCGAACGCGAACGGTTTTACCAGATAGTCGTCGCCTCCGGCTTTTAGCCCCTTGACCCGATCATCCACGTCACCCAGGGCACTGAGTATTAACACCGGTGTGGCGTTGTTTGACGCGCGCAGCGTCTGGATGATGGTCAGGCCATCCACATGGGGTAGCATTCGATCGATAATGGCGACATCGTAGTTTTCGGTGGTTGCCTTAACCAGCCCCTGCTTGCCATCGGCCGCGTGATCGACGCTGTAGCCGCTTTCCTTGAGGCCTTTGACAATATAATCCGCCACACTGGCGTCGTCTTCGATTACCAGAACACGCATGAGCAAATCCTGTTTGGTCTTATTGGTGCGGGCTATGTTTCGCACGTCCAGTTTATTGTGATGCCAGAGCCCGAGTTCAGGCGAGATTAGCACTATCCACTGCGTGTGTCAGCGCTGCGTCCTCGGCATTACAGGATAGTAAGCGAAGCAGATGCTACAATGCGCGCCAAAATTCTGCGGGAAACATCACCAGATGCCAGACAACGCCAACTCTTCGCAACTTCCTCCGGCCGGCGTACTGCCACGCATTATGGCCATGGTCTACGACGGCATGTTGCTGTTCGCACTGCTATGCCTGGCAACACTGGTGGCCGTGGTGGTTACCGGCAAGCTCGACCCTAATATTCCCGAAGCCAGTAGCAAAGTCATGCACGAGGCAGATCCTCTGCTAGGAGGTCTCGGTTTTCAGGTCTATCTGGTGATGGTGGTAGTTGGCTTTTACACCCTGTTCTGGCGCAAAAATGGCCAGACGCTAGGCATGCAGGCTTGGCGTATTCAGGTTCAGGCAAGCAGTGGCGGCAAGCCCGGCTGGGGTCAATGCATCGTGCGCTGCCTGACCGCTATCATTTCAATGGCGCCGGGCTTTCTCGGCTACTGGTGGGTGTGGATTGATCGCGATAATTGCAGCTGGCATGACCGCCTGTCTGGGACAAGGGTATTGCGCTTGCCGAAGAAGGCTAAGGGCTGACGCCTAGGGCTCAGACCCGACGCATCATCATTGCCACGCCAAACAGCATGCAAAGGCTGATCGGTATCAAGGTTGCCACCAGCGGTTCAAACCCAAACACCAAACTGGCCGGCCCCAGCATATCCTGCAGCGTGCGAAACACGATACCGACCATCACCCCGGTAAACACCCGAAACCCCATTGTTACCTGACGCAGGGGCCCGAACACAAAAGAGATGGCTACCAGCACCAGCGCGATGATGGCAACCGGTTGCAGTATTTTCTGCCAGAAGGCGAGCTCGTACTCCGCGCCACTCAGGCCCTGATCTTGCAAGTAATTAGCGTAACGCCAGATGCCGCTGATGGACAGATCAGCCGGTTCCAGCGCCAGCAAATTCAACAGCTGTGGCGTTAACTCCGTATCCCAATCGCGCTGGGAAAAATCCTCTCGCTCGGCCCCGCCCGCGCTAAAGGTCGATAGCGAACCGTCCTCCAACCACCACTGACCATCGGTAAAGCTCGCACGGCGAGCAAAGGTGACACTTTCGAGTTCGCGCTGCTCACCAAACTGGTAAACCAGCACCCCGTGCAATACACCACCGGCTTCTACCGCGTTGAAATGCATATAGCGGTTGCCCTCGCGGTGCCACATGCCGTACTGCGAATGCACCTTACCCTCTTCCTGCAAAGCGATGGCACGCTCACTTTCCGCGATCTGCTGGAAACGCGGCGCTATAAACTCCGCCACCACCAGACCCGCCAGCGTCAGCAGGATGGTTGGTTTGAGCACCGCCCACACCAGACGGCGAGTACTGATCCCGGCAGCGCGCATCACCACCAGCTCACTGGTGCCCGCCAGTGAGCCCAGCCCTGCCAGACACCCAACCAGAGCCGCAAAGGGCAGGTATTCGAACAAACTGCTCGGCGTGGTCAGCAGTACGTACTGCACAACTCTGCCGAAGGTATAGTCACCCTCAAGATCTTCCAGCTCGTCGATCAGGGTGGTCAGCAGATCAATGCCGACGATGACCAGCAACACCATAATCACTGCTGCTGCCACGGTTCGACCAATATAGGCATCAAGCTTATACATCAGTGTTTCACCCCAGTGATACGCCGCACCCAGTCAGGCCCCAGCAAAAAGAGAAGTCCCAGCAACAGAAACACCGCGTGAATCACCCAGAGCCCCGGCACAGTGGCCAATTCACCGCTCGCCAAGGCCTCGCGCCCGGCATTAAGACCAATCAGGTACACCATATAAAGAAGAAAGGCGGGAAACATTTTCGCATAGCGGCCACTGCGGTGGTCTGTTTTGCTCAATGCCACGGCCAACAGCGCCACCACCGGCACCAGCAGTGCCAGCGAAATACGCCACTGCAGCGCTGCGCGGTCATCAATGCGCTCAGACTCCCACAATTCGCGGGTGCTTTTGCCGTCAGCTGCTTTGCGCCCGCGCGACTGGGTCTCGTCCTGCAGCCACTGGCCATACCGCTCAAAGCGGGCAACCTGATAGTCGAGGGCTCCGGGTTGACCAACATAGCGAACGCCCTTGTCGAGCAGCAGATAGCGCTGGCCGGTCTTCTCATCCCGATCAAACAGCCCCGAATCCGCGCCAATGACAGACACCAGTATTCGGCCATCGTCGGTTTCCATCGGCTGCGCGATAAACACCCCTGACATACCGTCATTTTCGCGGTTCAGCTTTTCTATATACGTTACCCGACCGCTGTTGTGATCCAGCCGAAACCGCCCCTCAACCGCAGCTTTCAGACCATCCGAACCCTTACTCTCCACCAGCAGACGCTCATAGGCGCGAATCCCTGCCGGCGTCACCACGGTGCTGAGTAAACCCACAGTTACCGTGACCAGTAGAATGGGCACGGTGGCCAGTTGCAGCAGCTGCAGACGACTGATACCGCAGGCATTCATCACCGCGATCTCTGAATCCACATACAGACGGCCATAACTGAGCAGAATGCCAATAAACAGACCGAGCGGCAGAATCACTTCCAGAAAGTTGGGCAGGCGGTAAAGCATGATGAGGAACAGAAAGTCAGGTGCGAGTTCACCTGCGGCAACATCTGCCAGATATTTGATCAGCCGGCCACTCATGATGATCACCAGCAAGGTGAATGTGACCGCAAGCATCGATTTCAACAACTCGCTGGTGATGTAGCGATAAAGAATCAACGTTAGACCCAACTTTCCTGAAAGAATCGCAGGCAGTACACTGTCTGCCCACTAAAACGTGTCATTATCCTTACTTTCGACCGACTTCGCGAGATCAAACATGCAAATCAGCCTGAAAGCCCCGACTTCTCCCAGCCGTCAGAAATCTGCCGCCCTTGTCGTTTTGCTAACCAGCGACGATCTCAAAAAGCCCAGCGGCGACGATGCGCTGAACGAACTGATCAATCGCATCCATAAACGCGGTGACTTCGAGGGCAAAGCGTCTCAGACTTTCCTGCTGCCCCTGTGCGACACCCTGAGCGCAGAGCGCCTGCTGCTGGTTGGGCTTGGTGAAGCAAAATTACTGGACGAAAAGGTGTTCGACAAGGCTACGACGGCGATGTTCAAGGCCATCCGACAATACAAGCTGGGCGATGCCGCGATTTTACTGAACCAGAGCACATTGAGCGAAGAAAGCCAGATCCGCCGTCTGGCCTGCGGCGCAGAAACCAGCAATTACCAGTACACCGCCTCGCTGAGCAAGAAACCGGATCCCAAGCTGAAAAAACTGGTATTGCTGGCTAGCGCGAACAGCGCCAATCGCAAAGCAATGGCCCAAGGCCAAAGCATCGGTCGCGGCATCAACGTCGCTCGCGAGCTCGGCAACCTGCCCGGCAACTACTGCACCCCCACGTTTCTCGCGAAAGAAGCCAAGGCACTGGGTCGCAAAAGCGACAAACTGAAGGTTTCTGTGCTCGACGAAAAGAAAATGCGTGAACTGGGCATGGGTTCCTTCCTCTCCGTCACGGCTGGCACCGACGAGCCCGCCAAAATGATTGTGATGGAATACCACGGTGGCAAGAAATCGGACAAACCCCGAGTGCTGGTCGGCAAAGGCATCACCTTCGACAGTGGCGGCATTAGCATCAAACCCGGCGCAAAAATGGACGAGGTGAAATTCGACATGTGTGGCGCCGCCAGCGTTATGGGCACCATGACAGCCGTGACTGAACTCGAACTGCCCATTAATGTCGTGGGGATTATTGCTGCAGCGGAGAACCTGCCCAGTGGCCGCGCGACTAAACCCGGCGATGTGGTGACCAGCATGTCTGGCCAGACCATTGAAGTACTCAATACCGATGCCGAAGGACGCCTGGTACTGTGTGACGCGCTCACCTACGCCGAGCGCTTTAAACCTGCAACCGTCATTGATATTGCCACCCTCACCGGCGCCTGCGTGGTGGCCCTAGGTAAGCATGCCACAGGCCTTTACAGCAACAGTGATGATTTTGCCCGACAGCTGATCGATGCTGGAGAGCGCAGCGGCGACCGCGCCTGGCAAATGCCACTGTGGGATGAGTATCAGAATCAATTGGACTCCAACTTTGCCGATATCGCTAACATCGGCGGCCCGGAAGCCGGTAGCGTGACCGCCGCGTGTTTCCTGGCGCGATTCACCAAGAATATGACTTGGGCCCATCTTGATATTGCTGGCACTGCCTGGCTGTCCGCCCCGAAAGGAGCCACCGGTCGTCCGGTCGGACTGCTGATGCAATACCTGCTCGATTGCGCGAACTAAAGCCCGCGATGACCAAAGTCGATTTTTACATTCTGCAGTCGGCGCAGCCGCAGGACGCCCTCCTGTATGGCTGCCGGCTTGCCGAAAAGGCACACAAACGCGGCATGAGTATTTACCTGCACTGTGCCGATGCGGCGCAGGGCAAGGCCGTAGATGACTTGTTGTGGAGCTTTTCGCCAGAGAGCTTTGTTCCTCACAGCCTGAAAACTGCTGATAGCCATGCAAGCATCGTGGTCGCCTGGGATCAGGAGCCGCCCGCAGGCGGCGACCTTTTTATAAATTTTGCCCCGAAAATTCCTGATTTTTTCAGCCGATTTGCGCGACTTGGCGAGATTGTCTGCCAGGCACCAGACTGGCTTTCACCCAGCCGCGAGCGCTACCGGTTCTACAAAGACCGCGGTTATCCGCTCAATACCCACAAAATAGCCGCCTAATCACTGGCGTTGCGCCCTAGCGACGCGAGTCAATTCCAGTATAATTGTTCGCCTTTCATTCCGGGCAATCCCAATCGCCCCTCAGCTGTCACACATCGGATTTATGGACAAGACATTTCAGCCAGGCAAAATCGAAGCCCACTGGGGCAAGCAATGGGAAGACAGCGGTTATTTCCGCCCGTCCGGTAGTGGTGAATCCTACTGCATTATGATTCCGCCGCCGAACGTGACCGGTAGCCTGCATATGGGCCACGCGTTCCAGGATTCCATTATGGACGCGCTCACCCGCTACCAGCGTATGAAAGGGCGCAACACCCTGTGGCAAGTAGGTACCGACCACGCCGGTATCGCCACCCAGATGGTGGTTGAGCGAAAACTCGCCCACGAAGAAAACAAAACCCGCCACGACCTCGGACGCGACAAGTTTCTGGAAAAGGTCTGGGAGTGGAAAGCGGAGTCAGGCGGTACCATTACCCGTCAACTGCGTCGCCTCGGCGCCTCAGTCGATTGGGACAACGAACGCTTCACGATGGACGATGGCTTTTACAAGGCCGTTCAGGAAGTCTTTGTCCGGCTCTACGAAGACCAATTGATCTACCGCGGCAAGCGCCTGGTTAACTGGGATCCAAAACTGCACACAGCCATTTCCGATCTCGAAGTTGAGAATCAGGAAGAACAGGGTCACCTATGGCACTTCCGTTATCCCCTGGCGGACGACGCTAAAACCGCAGACGGCAAAGACTACCTGGTGGTGGCGACCACACGGCCGGAAACCATGTTGGGCGACACCGCCGTTGCGGTTAACCCCAAGGATGAGCGCTATGCGGATCTGATCGGCAAATTCGTCACCCTGCCGCTGGTTAATCGCCGCATCCCGATAATTGCCGATGAATATGTCGATCGCGAGTTTGGCAGCGGGTGCGTCAAAATTACGCCCGCCCACGATTTCAACGACTATGCGGTTGGCCAGCGTCACCGCCTACCCATGATAAACATCATGACAGTCGATGCAGCCATTCGCGCCACAGCCGAAGTGTTTAATAGCGATGGTTCGGAAAATACCGAGCTCGACGCGAGCCTGCCCGCGGATTACGCCGGCCTGGATCGCTACGATGCACGCAAACAGATTGTCGCCGCTTTCGAAAATGCAGGTCTGCTGGAAAAAATAGACCCACACACACTCAAGGTGCCGCGCGGTGATCGCTCGGGCCTGGTTATAGAGCCGCTGCTCACCGACCAGTGGTTTGTCGATGCCAAAACCCTCGCCAAGCCAGCTATTGAAGCCGTGGAAGACGGGCGCATCCAGTTTGTCCCGAAACAGTATGAAAACATGTACTTCTCCTGGATGCGCGACATTCAGGACTGGTGCATCTCCCGTCAGCTCTGGTGGGGCCACCGTATTCCCGCTTGGTACGATACACAAGGCAATGTCTACGTTGCGCGCACCGAAGAAGAAGCCCGCAACAAGTACAATCTGGCAGACAATGTGGTGCTGAATCAGGACGAAGATGTACTGGACACATGGTTCAGCTCTGCCCTGTGGACCTTTGGCACACTGGGCTGGCCGGAAGTCACTGAACGCCTGAAAACCTTTCACCCAACCGATGTGCTGGTGACCGGCTTTGACATCATCTTCTTCTGGGTGGCGCGCATGGCGATGATGACCATGCACTTTATGAAAGACGAAGATGGCACGCCCCACGTGCCCTTCAAAACTGTCTACGTCACCGGTCTAATCCGCGACGAGAGCGGCCAGAAAATGTCGAAGTCCAAGGGTAACGTACTCGACCCGCTGGATATGATCGATGGCATCGAACTCGACGATCTGGTGGAGAAACGCACTGGCAACATGATGCAGCCCCAGCTCGCCGAAAAAATC
The DNA here is from genome assembly GCF_041625495.1 of Litorivivens sp. GTDB lineage: Bacteria > Pseudomonadota > Gammaproteobacteria > Pseudomonadales > Spongiibacteraceae > Litorivivens. The sequence goes on from NZ_JBFJTH010000067.1 coordinate 15,171, forward strand.
GGTAAGCGTACCCGCAAGGCCTTTCCCGAGGGCATCAGCGCCCACGGTACAGATGCCCTGCGCTTCACGCTCTACTCGCTGGCGTCCACCGGTCGCGACATCAATTGGGATATGAAGCGCCTGGAAGGCTACCGCAACTTTTGCAACAAACTGTGGAATGCCGCTCGCTATGTGCTGATGAACACCGAGGGCGAAGATTGCGGCATCGACAGCGATGTCGCATTGAGTCTGGCTGACCGCTGGATTATCTCGCAGCTGCAGGAAACAGAAGCGGCTGTTGAAAAGGCACTGGCCCAATACCGCTTTGATCTGGCGTCACAGGCTATTTATGAATTTGTCTGGAACGAATACTGCGATTGGTATCTGGAATTGTCCAAGCCAGTCCTGTGGGACGATAACGCCAGCGCAGAAGCCAAGCGCGGCACCCGCCGCACTCTGATCAATGTACTGGAAGCCGTGCTGCGCCTGGCACACCCGTTTATGCCTTTTATCACGGAAGAAATCTGGCAAAAGGTCGCCCCTATTGCCGGCGTAGAAGGCGACAGCATCATGCTTCAGCCTTACCCGGAAGCCGAACCGGAGAAACTCAACCCGCAAGCGACCGCCGATGTGCAATGGCTGAAAGAGGTCATCGTCGCCATCCGCACCATTCGCGGCGAAATGAACATTCCTCCGGGCAAGCAGATTCCCGTTCTGCTCAGCAACTGCAGCGCCGAAGACGAACGTCGCATCAACGAAAACCGCCAGTTTTTGACCACGCTGGCCAAGCTCGACAGCATCACGGTGCTGACAGAACAGGACCAGAAACCCATGTCTGCCACCCAGCTGGTTGGTGCCATGGAGTTACTGGTACCCATGGCGGATCTGATCGACAAGGACGCCGAACTCGCCCGCCTGACCAAAGAAATCGGTCGCCTCGAAAAAGAAGTGCAACGTCTGGCCGGCAAGCTCGGCAACGAGAAGTTTGTTAGCAAGGCACCGGCCGAGGTTGTCGAAAAAGAGAAAGAAAAGCTGGCCGCGCAGGAGCAATCCTTGCAGAAAATGCGCGAGCAACACGACACCATAGCGGCGCTGTAGTCGCCGCTATGGGTTACAGACCTGTAAGCAATTGTCACAACAAGATTTTTTGAAGTCTGGACAGCCAAAACACACAGTTATAGTATTAACAGCAATGTAGGTAATTAGTCCGCTGTACTGTGTACCTCAATAAAAATAAAAAGCGCCGAATACTCGGCCCAAGAAGTTGGCAGTCATTCCTGCCCCCACCTCCTGTTGCTACTGATAATTCCGCCCCGGCGGGATGCGGCCTTCCGTTGCATCGGGTTTGCTATCTGGAGAAGTTCCATGAGTAATCGCATGACCGGCACCGTTAAATGGTTCAACAACGCCAAGGGTTTTGGTTTTATTTCCCAGGAAACCGGTGATGATGTCTTTGTGCATTTTCGCTCCATCCGCGGCGATGGCTACAAAACACTCGACGAAGGTCAGACAGTAGAATTCAATCTGGTGGAAGGTCCCAAGGGCTTTCAGGCAGAAGATGTGGCGAAGGTCTGACTCGCACTAAGCGTGCCATCGCGGTAATGTAGTCACCCCAAACATTCGAAAGGTACCGCGATGAAACCCACCGCCCTGGTGACAGGCTGCGGCGCCGGACTGGGTCTGGCCCTGGCAAAACAGCTGATTGCACAAAGCTGGCGGGTGATTGCGACCTCCCGCAATGCTGACACTCTGCCCTTTTCCCACCCCGACCTCTTTCCTGTCGCACTGGATTTGTCGGCGCCGGATACTTTTCCCGCACTCGCCAACCAATGGCGCGAAGACATTGGGCCAATATCCCTGCTGATTAACAACGCCGGTTACGGCCAGATGGGGCCAGTCATCGAGGTACCCTGGCAAACGCTACAGCAACAACTGCATATCAATGTAGTAGCGCCTCTGGCACTGGCCCAGGCGGTGCTGCCCCAGCTGGAAGATACAGCAGGCACAGTAGTTAATATCGGCAGCGTATCCGCCCATCTGACCACGCCCTTTGCAGGTAGCTACTGCGCCTCAAAGAGCGCCCTGCACAGCCTGAACGACGCCATGCGCCGAGAACTGGAACCGCTGGGTATCAAAGTGCAATGCGTCATGGCTGGCGGCATTCTCAGCAATTTCGGGCAGACGGCGCGGGAAGAGCTCGACAAGACCTTCCCGCTGCGCTCCCGCTACCAGAAAATCGTGGATCATATCCGTGAGCGCGCCGAGCTCTCGCAGAAAAACGGGAGCCCAGCCGAATCGGTAGCTCAGCGTATTGTCCACGCCGCTTTGCACCAGCCCGACAAGCCCTATATCAAAGTGGCCGCCGGGGTTCATCAGCTCTATCTGCTCAGCCTGCTCCCACACCGCCTGCAAGACCGCTTGCTCCAGCGCCGCTTCGGCCTCACCAAACTGTGAAATTGATGCGTCAGATTAGAGCCCCTTCCGTTGACGTGGTAAACTTTGCGCCGCGCATTTTTCAGCCCATCGAGAAATGCGCTAACACCTTGAATTTTGACACTTTATAGAGAGAACTATGGTATTTACCGTTAAATTGGCCGCCGCCGCTGCTCTGGCCGCCATTGCGACTGTCATCGCGCAACTCACCAGCGCAGCGCCGCTTTTCAGTAGCTCGGCCCTGACTGCATTCTTAGGCTTCTTCCTGGTAAGCCTCGCCTCATTTCTGGTCAGCCCATGGCTGCCCGTCATGATGGAAAAAATGACACCTCAACGTGAAACCGGTAGCGTCAAATGGTTTAACGCCAATAAAGGCTACGGTTTTATCACTCGCGAAAACGGCGACGACGTGTTTGTCCACTTCCGCTCCATTCGTGGCAAAGGTCGCCGCAGTCTGCAGGAAGGACAACGCGTAGAATTCGTCCTGTCTCAAGGCGATAAAGGTGCACAGGCCGAAGATGTGAGAGAACTGAACGGCTAGCGCTCAATAGTGCGGGGGGCGCTCATTAGTGACAGGCCGCGACTGCTCTACGTCGGCGGCCAACGCTGTGAACGCCTGCTGCAAACGCTTATAGCGTTGCTCCAGATCGTCAAGCCTACGCCCCTGCTCCACAATGGTACTGTTCAGACTGTTCAATAAATCTTCCTGAAATGCGTACCGCATCTGCAGATCCGCCAGCTGACTGTCTTTTGGTGAATCTGTCACCGCACCGCTCCCATTGAGTTTTCACATAATCTGCTGCGCATTATAGGCAGGTGCCGCCCCCAGACAAGGACTTGTTCCCAAGGGGCAGTCGTATTAAGAAAAGCGTAAAATCAATTACACCCACAATACCAAGAGATAGCTATGAGCCGCGTATATTCGACTGAGCAGGGCCGCATCTGCCCCGGGTGCGATCAGCCGGTAACATCCTGCCGCTGCAAAGCGCAACAAGCAATCCCCTCAGGCGATGGCATTGTCCGTATCAGCCGGGAAACAAAAGGTCGCAAAGGCAAGGGGGTCACTCTGGCAAGTGGTGTACCGCTCACAGACGACGCCCTGAAATCGCTGGCGAAAAATCTCCGTCAGAAGCTGAGCACGGGTGGCAGCGTGAAAGACGGGATCATGGAATTTCAAGGTGATCAGCGTCAGGCACTGAAAGCACTGCTGGAAAAAGAAGGCTATAAGGTCAAACTGGCCGGCGGCTAACAGTCCAGCTATACGGCATCACCCCGCTTTCTTGCCCGAGTTATCCGACACTAGTTTTATCCCCTCTTGCAAGGGCTCCGGCGGTGGCTCGCTGGGCTTAGCAAACAGTGAAAGCAATCCCTGACACAACAATTGTTGGGCGCCAACCAGCCATAGCGCCATCATCAACACCCGCTCCAGCGCAAAGCTGGTTACCGGGCGCGCAGTGCGCAGCCAGTG